>CAMVSS010000007.1 GCA_947170195.1 uncultured Treponema sp.
CTGAAGGAACTTCGATGTAGTCTTCGAGTTTTTCGTCGAATTTGCCCTGTTTGTTTCCGTTGAAGAAGTAGGTTACGTGTCCATATTTCTGTGTCTCAGAGATTGCGAGCAATTTAACGCCTGTTTTTGTGAGGTACTCGCCCATCGTGCGGTCGATGCTTGGCGGGTTGACGAGGTACTGTGCAGGAACGTGAGCGTCTCCGTCGTATTCCATCATTCCGGCATATTCAACAGCTGGAACTCGTACGCGGTCGAATGGAAGATCGCCGCCTTTCGGTGTTTCGAATGCGCGCGTCATTTCGAGTGCACGGTCACCGCGGAAGTTGAAGTAGATTACTGAGTCTCCGTCTTCGATTGTGCCGACAGCCTTTCCGTCTTTTGCAACTACGAACTCATGCATGTCCTGGTCGAGAAGGCCCGGAACTTCTGAGCGGTATGTTTCGATTGCTTTTGTAGCTGATTCGAATTTGCGTCCTTCGCCGAGAACGTGAGCCTTCCAACCACGCTCTACCATAGACCAGTCTGCATTGTAGCGGTCCATTGTCATGTACATTCGTCCGCCGCCGGAAGCAATCTGATAGTCAACTCCTGCAAAGCCTGCGAGGAATTCTTCGAGCGGTGTGATGTAGTTGAGAGCTGATGTCGGGTCAACGTCACGGCCGTCGAGAAGAGCGTGAACGCGGAGGCGTTTTACACCGTCTTTTGAAGCCTGTGTAATCATTGCCTTGAGGTGGTCGATGTGTGAGTGAACGTTTCCGTCAGAAACAAGACCGATGAAGTGCAATGTTGAGTTTTTATCGTTTACGTTCTTAACGAGTTTTTTCCATGTATCGGCAGCGAACATTGAGCCGTTTGCGATTGACTCACCGACAAGTTTTGCGCCCTGTGCGAAAACGCGGCCGCATCCCATTGCGTTGTGACCGACTTCTGAGTTACCCATGTCATCATCAGAAGGAAGACCTACAGCTGTACCGTGAGCCTTGAGCTGTGTGTGAGGGCAGTTAGCTGTGAACCAGTCGAGGTACTTCATTTTTGAAGCCTTTACAGCATCTCCCTGCTCATATTTTCCATATCCAACGCCGTCCATAATTACGAGAACTACCGGGCCGCGACGACCTTTCCAGTTTGGATTTTTTTCCAAAGCATGCATTGTGTCTGCCATTTATATCTCCTATGATTAACAATTTTTCAAAATCATACTACCAATTTTAAGTCAAATGCTCAACGAGCAAAAAAGCCCGCCCTGATTTTTATTCAACAAGTGCCCGTATCATACTTCATAAAAATCTAAAAACTTGGCTCTATATTTTTTTGATTTTTGACAATTTCAGTGTTACAATCAGCGATGATGAGAGAAACTGATAAAAAATTCTTCATGAGGAATATTGAGGAAATAAACACTGCAATTTTTCATATTCTTTCATATTCAAATATTATTCCCGTCACGACTTTTGTTTTATCAGCTTTCGGAATCTTCAACGTAACCATTCTGTCATCAGCAAAACTGATTCTTGTCACTTCCATTCTAACTCTGATCGATTTTTTAATCCTGCGCGTAAAGAAAAACGATGTTCTCACAATGTATACAGGTCTTTTTTCCACAGAAATCGTCATAGCCTATGCGGGAACGAATGCATTTATCGGAATTTATCTCGGATTCGCATTTGTTCCGTTTCTGGCGAGCTTTTACTATGACAAAAAGCTGACTATCCAGATTTCCGTAATCAGCTACATCGCAATGCTCCTCTCTCTTTATTTTAAGTATTGCAATCACGCTGAGATTTTTGCCGGAATTAACGTCGAAGAAAGAACTTTTACAAGCACATACATTCCGATCGCGCTCGGTTTTACGTTCGAATTCATTTTCACCATACTGATTTCATACAAAAATACAACTCGAATGCTGAATGTCATTACCGGTTTTATGAATTCAGTGGCAGAAAAGACAAATCTCCTTAAAAACATTCAGGATGCGAACAAGAAAGTTGAATTCAAGAATCTCGAAATGGAGATAACTCAGTTCAACATAATTCAGTTCGTCGCCGAATGTTTGGGAAGCCACGATCTGTTCACAGGCCGCCACGTCCTGCACACAAAAGAATACGTCGTCCTGATTGCAAAGCACATGCAGCAGACGGGAAAATATATTGATATCCTCGATGACAAGACGATAGCCATGTATTCGTCAGCAGCTTTTCTGCATGATATCGGAAAGCTCCACATTCCTGAGGGAATCCTTAATAAGGTAGGAAAATTCACCGACGACGAATTTGAATTGATGAAGAGCCATCCGGAAGAAGGCAAAAAGCTTCTGGAATTTCTGCCAAAGATTTCCGACGGAAGATTCAACGAAATCGCAATTCAGATGGCTTACTGCCACCACGAAAAATGGAACGGCTCGGGATATCCGCGCGGAATCTCAGGGGAAGAAATACCTCTTTGCGCAAGAATAATGTCAGCGGCAGATGTTTTGGACGCCCTAATCAGCCAGCGTCTTTACAAGGATCCTATGACGGTCGAAGAAGCGATGAAGGTCTTCGAGAATTCGAAAGGCACTCACTTCGAGCCTTGCATCGCGGAAGCGGTCATCGAATGCAAGAAAAAAATCAAAAAAATTGATTCGGCTTTCAAGCAGCAGGAGAATGCCGGATACAGCGAAGAACTTGCCTGGTGGTATCGCTACCATAAAATCGACCGAACCGAAAACAAAAATCAGTAAATGAGGCAGTTTCAAAAGTAACAGACTTCTGAAACTTGCTCAAACATCTACAGGATGGGTTTTCCTCCGGAAAGCATCTTTATGAGTTTGTTCCGCGAAGAAAAATATGCCGGAATCAGGAAAGCATCCGCCAGCACCCACGCGAGAGGGCTCGCAAAGCAGACAGCTGCAAATCCGAACACAGGTACAAATAGGATTCCGATTGTGGCACGACCGATCAGCTCGAATGCGCCGGCAAATATCGCGAACTTCGAGAATCCCATGCCCTGAATCATAAAGCGCACGATGTTAACGAGAGCAAGAAGAATGTAGCTCGCTGTGTTGGCAAAAAGATAAATCTTTATGTTGTGGGCAACTTCCACGACAATCTCAGGGGATTCATTTCGGTTCATAAAGAAGTAGGCGAAATTCTCTCCAAAGAAATAAAGTCCGATGAATGCAACTATTGAGTAAGCAAATCCAAGGAAACAGCACCAGAAAAGACCTTCGTTCAGCCTGTCAATCTTTGCGGCTCCAACATTCTGGCCGGCATACGTTGCCATTGTCGTTCCCATTGCGTCAAACGGGGTCGCAAAGAACATGGTGATTTTTGAACCTGTGGACATGGCGGCGACATAAATGGAGCCAAGGACGTTTACAGCCGACTGCAGGATAACGCTTCCAACGGCGGTAACAGAATACTGCAAGCCCATAGGAACGCCAACTCCGAGCAAAGCGCGCATTTTCTTCGCCTCGACACGGTAATCTTCTTTCCTGAGAATCAGTATGTCAAATTTTGCCCTCATATAAAAAAAGCACGAAATTCCAGAAACACCCTGCGCAATTACAGTGGCGTAAGCTGCTCCAGGGATTCCTGTTTTCAGGACGCGGATAAAAAACAGGTCGAGGAAGATGTTCAGCATCGCCGAGATGACAAGAAAGTAAAGCGGCGTCTTGGAATCTCCAACGGACCGGATAATTCCTGCAAGGACGTTGTAGAAAATGATTACCGGGATTCCTGCGAAAATTATCACCAGATAAGAATACGCCATATCGAGCACGTCCTGTGGTGTCTGGAGCAAAACCAAAATGTTCCGGCAGAACGCGACGGTGAGCGCAGTCAGAACGATTGAGAAAATCACGCAGAGCACGGCGGCGTTGTAAACGAACTTTCTCATTGAAGAAAAATCCTTCGCGCCAAAACGCTGGGCAACCGGAATAGAAAATCCGGCGCACAAGCCCATGCAAAATCCGATTATTAAAAAATGGAGGGAGCCTGTAGAGCCTACAGCCGCAAGCGAACTTACTCCCAGAAACTGGCCGACGATAACAGTATCAACCAAATTGTAAAATTGCTGGAACAGGTATCCAAAGAACACAGGGACAGCAAAGTTAAAAATAATTCGCAGCGGATGACCGCTGGTCAAATCTTTAGTCATGATTAGCCTTCTTCTTATAGAGTTTAAAAAATCATCCCGCGTAAAAATTGCTTTCGATGATTCCGATAACTTCCCTCATTTTCTGATCAAACTCGTATTTTTCTCCGGGAAAAAACTTCAAAGCAAATTTTCCGCTCTCAAATTCAACAAATTCAGGGATGAATTCTTTTTTATTCTGCTCGAACATAAGCCAGCACAAGAGATAGACAAACTGACCGCCGGACGTATATGAATATTTTTCTGAAAGCGGGGTCGAAATCTCTATATGGCGAAGACAAGTCGTGTCGTCAGATTTCTCCGAATTGACATTCGCGACAGCCTCGTAAAGGTTATATGCCTTAAGAAGCAGCTGTTCGTCCGAATCAATTGCAAGCGCACGGTTTGAATCCTTTCCAAGCGCCTCAAACGGGGACTTGTAGATCTTGTAAGTTCCGAGCACCGCGCTCTTCATCCGCTCCTCGCGGTCGTTGATCTGCCCCTGAAGAATAGTATTTTCTGTAGGAGGCAAATTCCTTTCCTGAGCTGCCTGTCCAGAAAATCTGGCAAATTTCTGAGAAAAACTGCTTATCGCATCAGCAAGATTTTGTGACATCTGAAATAATTCCCTGCCTGACTTATTAGGCCTTAAACGCTCTCCGCCGGTACAATTCTCTTATTTTGAAAAAAAATAGTCTACAATTTCCTATTTTATCACAATATAATGAGTTTAACTTTCATTTTGGAGGAAAATCAATGAAAAAAATAGTTTTTGCTGCACTCGCCGTACTCGCATGCTCAGCACTGTTTGCGCAGGAAAAAGTATATCTCTGGCCGTCAAAGGTAGGCCCTGGTTCAGAAAAAGTCAAGGTTGAGGAAACCGTAACTGAACGAAGCAAACTTCCGAACAACCAGAACCGAGCCATCAGCGGCGTGACACAGCCATATTTCGAAGTATACAAACCGGCGGCAGGCGTAGAAAATACGCTCCGCTCGCTCCTCATAATTCCAGGCGGCGCATATCAGCGCGTCGTATATGACACGGAAGGTCTCGACTACGTAAAGACTTTCACCGACGCAGGCTACACATGCTTCCTGCTCGTGTACCGAACTCCGAACGATCCGCACAAAAATGCCGACACTGTCGCCCTTCAGGATGCACAGCGCGCAATGCGAGTCATAAAATCACGGGCATCTGAATTCGGAATCTCTCCGTTCAGAGTCGGTGTAATGGGAAGCTCGGCAGGCGGACATGTTGCCGCAAGCCTCGCCACGAGATTCAACGAGGAAGTCTACAAGGCTGTCGACGCAGCGGACAAAAACGAAAAGGGTGAATGGAACAGCGCAAAACCTGCATTCCAATTCCTGCTCTACCCTGTAATCACGATGCAGGACGCGGGCTGCCACGCAGGAAGCCAGAAAGCTCTCCTCGGCGACAAGGCAAAACCGAAGGACAAGGATGCGGCGAGCTGTGAGCTTCACGTAACGGGCGCAACTCCACCTGCATTCATCGTCTGCGCATGTGACGACTCAAGCGTAAAACCGGTCGAAAATTCAATCGCCTACTACAAGGCATTGCGCGAAAAGAAAGTTGCGACAGAACTTCACATCTTCCCTGAAAGCGGTCACGGCTTCGGAGTCATCGGGGCTTTTGGAACATGCGCACAGTGGCCGACACTCGCAATCAACTGGATCAAAACATACATGAGCAACTAAGTAACTGCGGATAAGCACTGAAAAAATGAAAAAGACAAACGCAATGCGCATCCTCGACGGACTCAAAATCAAATACGAGACGCTTTCGTATGATGATAACGGAGAGCACGAGCTGTCAAAGGGAGCTGCTGGAAACATCGCCGAAAAGCTCGGCATAGATCCGGCAGCTTGCTTCAAGACAATCGTCATGAGGAGCGAAACAAAACAGGTTTTCGTGTTCTGCCAGAGCGCGGAGCACGAGATAAACTTAAAGAAAGCGCGTCAGGCGTGCGGGGCAAAGGAAATAAATCCGGTAAAGCCGGACGAACTCCTTGCTCTCACCGGCTATGTCCGCGGCGGCTGTTCTCCGCTCGGCATGAAAAAGAAATTCGACACGTTCATAGATGAGTCGGCAATGCAGCACGAAAAAATCTACGTGTCTGCGGGAATGCGTGGCGAGCAGATCGTCATCGCACCTCAGGATCTCGTAAAGGCGTGCAATGCCGTCACCTGCGACCTCGTGCTTGAATAGCATGGATGCAGGGAAATAAAAAAACTCGCCGGCAGAAAGAAGCGTGCTAATGGCACATTCCGCTTGCCAGCGAGTTTTTTTGTTTTAAATGGATTTTAAATCCGCATTAATCAAAGTTACATCTAAAAACTTCAGTTTTTAGAATTGCCGCAATTACAGGTCAGAAGGAATGTTGATTCCGATGAGTTTTGCAGTCTCTTCGCTGATTGAAAGCTCGCAGTTCTGCAAGTATTCGACAGGCATGTCAGCAGGATTCTTTCCATCGCGAATAATCTGAACAGCCTGTTTTGCAGTCTGTTTTCCAAGCTCGTAGTAGTTGATTCCGTATGTTGCGAGACCGCCGTTCTTAACCATGCCTTCCTCACCGCAGATTACAGGAATCTTTGCCTGGTTTGCGACCATGGCGACGTTTGCCATACCAGCCGCGAACATATTGTCCGTAGGAACATAGTATGCATCAACTTTTCCGACAAGGCTCTGTGTTACCTGCTGAATCTCGTTTGAGTTTGAAACTGAGCCTTCAACATAAGAGAGTCCGCGTGCGGCACAAGCCTCTTTTGCAAGAGCAATCTGGAAGATAGAGTTTGCCTCGCTTGAGCAGAACAAAAGTCCAACTTTCTTTGCATTCGGAACAAGCTTAAGAAGAAGGTCGATCTGAGCCTCGACAGGAGTAAGGTCAGAAGTTCCGGTAACGTTTGTATCAGGTTTTTTATTTGATTTTACGAGTTTTGCAGTCTCCGGGTCTGTTACAGAAGAGAACAAAACAGGGATTGTCTTTGTAAGATTAGCAACAGCCTGAGCTGCAGGAGTAGCGATTGCAAAAATAAGATCGTCTTTGTCATTAATCAGTTTGTTTGCGATTGTTACGCAGTTTGCAGGCTCACCCTGAGCATTGTGATAATCAATGATGATGTTCTCGCCGTCAA
The DNA here is from genome assembly GCA_947170195.1 of uncultured Treponema sp. Taxonomy (GTDB): domain Bacteria; phylum Spirochaetota; class Spirochaetia; order Treponematales; family Treponemataceae; genus Treponema_D. The sequence goes on from CAMVSS010000007.1 coordinate 7,267, forward strand.
CATAGCCTGCCTCAGCCAGACCATCAATAAAGCCTTTGTAGTTTGCATCAAGAGCAGAGTGCTCAACCAGCTGAACGATACCGATTCGAATCTTGCCGTCCTTTTGTGCAGACTTTCCATTACAGCCTGAAAGCATCAGTGCGGCAGCAAAAACTGCGGCAAGCAAAGACATCGTTTTTTTCATTTTTATTCTCCTTTTAAACTCAGCGTTCACGCTATCGCGCGACGTTGCACGGAGGCAACTGATAGCGAGCTGCTGCCAACGGCAAGAACTCGGTCGCGATAAAAACTACACGGATGTACTTTTTATCATGCCCCCTTTGTAGACTTTCTTTGTTCTTATTTGTAAGAACAAAGAAAGTCTACAAAAAAATGATTTAAAAGACAATAAAAAAAGAAACATGCTTTGTGATTTAGAAGAACTAAAAGCCCTATTTCCAAGGAAAAATGAAGGAACTCAGCTTTCTTTCTCCAAGGCTCTCCATGTCGTCCGCAAGCAATTCATCCCAAGGGACTTCGCTTCTCTTGTCGCGGTCGGTCAGAAATTCCGGATGCTCCTCAAGCCAATCATACTTGTACAACCTGAGGCGAAGCGCGTTAGTGCACGAAAGCAAAACTCCGTTAACGCCCGGGAAGATTCCCACTGTGATAAAAGTAAGAGCGAGAATAAGAACGTTCAGCAAGAAGACCTCGACGGAAAATCCGGCATTATCAAAGAAAATGATGAAAGATTTTTTGAGGCACTTGATGAATCCGTTGTCGTCCTGCAAAAAATACAGCGGGATAAACCACTGTAGCGCAAGCACGCAGATTATCGCGAACCAGCACAAAAGAGCCGTTATAATCAGATATAAATATCCGCCGTTCTTTAAATAAAACGAAAGATAGTAGGCTACAGCGACGCGCAGAATGAACATTGCGACAGCAAGAAAAAGTCCGTAGAGCAGGCCGATCTTCCAAACATATTTGAGCGTGGAAAAATAATTCGAGAACGTCGGGGTCTCAAAATCCGCGAGGGCAGCCGCGTTCGCTCCCCATGAAAAAACCGAAAGCGTTATTACGGCAAAGCAAAGCGCAACCGTCACATTCGGAAGATACTGATTTACGGCAGATGTGAACTTAACCGCAAAAAATGCGCCGATAGTCAGAGCAATCGGAATCAGATTTGAGAGAACGATGAAGAAAAAATTATCCCAACCGTCGCAAAAGTTTTTTTTGAAGAAGAATTTGAACATTAGAACAACCCCGTAATATTTCCATCGTCATCGATGTCGATGTTGAGAGCGGCAGGAAGCTTTGGAAGCCCCGGCATGGTCATAATCTCACCGGCAAGAGCCACAACAAATTCCGCGCCGCTGTAAAGCTGAACATCGCGGACCGGGAATATATAATCTTTTGGTGCGCCCATGAGCTTCGGATCATGGCTGATTGAATTCTGAGTTTTCGCGATGCAGACAGGAAGCTCCTTGTATCCGGCTTCCTCAAAATCCCTGAGCTTTTTGAGCACGTTCGGCGCGAATTCCACGTCCTTAGCCCTGTAAATAGATTTTGCGATCGTGCGGATTTTATCAGCGAGCGAGATGCTTGATTCGTAGAGGTAGTTGAAATTCGGCTTCTCAGTCTCTGTCACCTCGACTACAACCTTCGCAAGCTCACTGGCTCCCTCGCCGCCTTTCTCCCAGCCCTCGCACAGGACAGCCCTTGCGCCTTTTTTCTCGCAAAGCTTTTTGAGCAAGTCGATTTCCTCTTCGGTATCCGTTATGAACCGGTTGATTGCCACAACGGAAGGAACTCCGAACTTGCTGATGTTCTCGATATGAACGGCAAGATTCTCAAATCCTTTTTCCAGAGCGGCGATGCTCGGAGTTGAAAGATCTGCCTTTGCCATTCCTCCGTGCATTTTTAGCGCACGAACAGTCGCAACAATCACAACCACGTCCGGAGATATTCCTGCGATGCGGCATTTTATGTCCATAAATTTTTCAGCACCGAGATCTGCGGCAAAGCCCGCCTCGGTAACGACATAATCTCCGCTGGCAAGAGCACAGAGGGTCGCATTTATTGAGTTCGTTCCCTGAGCTATGTTCGCGAAAGGTCCTCCATGAACAAAAACAGGGTTCTTTTCCAGAGTCTGGACGAGATTCGGTTTGATTGCATCCCTGAGAAGAACCGCGATAGAACCAGTGCATTTAAGCTCCCCGAATTTTACAGGACGCTTATCGAAAGTCTTTCCGACTGTGATGTTTCCGATTCTGCGCTTTAAGTCAGAGATTGATTTTGCAAGACAAATTATCGCCATCAGCTCGCTTGCTACCGTAATGCAGAAGTGATCTTCGCGAGGCATTCCGTCAGCAACGCCGCCGAGACCGACGACAATATTTCGCAGCTCGCGGTCATTCAAATCAACGCAGCGTTTCCAAGTGATTGTGCGAGGATCAATATTGAGAGCATTTCCCTGCTTGATATGATTGTCGATCAGAGCCGCTATAAGGTTGTTGGCGATAGAAATTGCGTGGATATCCCCTGTAAAGTGAAGATTTATGTCTTCCATAGGAACAATCTGAGCGTGGCCGCCACCGCATGCGCCGCCCTTTATGCCAAAGCAAGGACCCAATGACGGTTCACGGAGCGCGATTACAGCCTTTTTTCCGATTTTATTGAGTCCGTCTCCCAATCCGATGGAAACAGTTGATTTTCCTTCGCCGGCAGGAGTCGGTGTGACGGCAGTGGTCAGAATCAATTTTCCGCGCTTTTTAGGATCCGCCGCTTTTTTTTGCAGCTGATTCAGCTCGCGCAAGGTTATCTTTGCCTTATACTTTCCGTAAAGTTCAAGTGAGTCAACGTCGATTCCGATTTTTTTTGCGACATCCGCAATTGGAATCATTTTGTTCTGTCTTGAAATCTCAATATCAGTCAGCATCAAGTACCTCCAGAATCAGCTGATTTTGTTTTTCCGCAATTTTCGTACGAAATAAAATTTATTCAACAATTTTGTAATCCGCATTCAGACAATTCATGACATCATAAAAATGAGGGAAGCTGACCGAGCAGCACTCCGCGTCTTTTACAATCACGCGCTCTCCGTCTGGAAGTCCGAGTCCCAGAACAGCAAGCGACATCGCCATGCGGTGGTCGTCATAGCTTTCAACGTATCCGCCATGAAGTTTAAAATCCGGATTTTTTGAACCGTCGCTCAAAACAGGAGAGTGACCGAAAATCTTAAGGAAATCTTCGCCCTCCTCTATGTCTGCCCCGAGCTTTTTCAGTTCGCTTGTAACGACTTTCAACCTGTCGGTTTCTTTTCGCCTGCAAACTGCGGCATCCTCAATGACTACGGTTCCCTCGGTAAAGCAAGCGGCAACCGCAAGGGCGCAGATTGCGTCCGGGAAGCCAGAAATCTTTACGTGAAGCTCGCCGCCAGGAAGGTTCTCTGTTGAAAGTCGTCCTATTCCGTCCCGAGTCTTTTTGCCACCTCGGACGGTGATTGTCTCATTCTCTTTGTTCCAGTCAATTTCGGCACCAATGGACTTGAGGATTTCAACGATTGCGTCGTCGCCCTGAGTTCCGCTTCCGTCGATGTTCTTTATTACGACCTCGCTGTCAGAAATTATGCCGGCAACAAGCGGGAAAGCAACAGCCTCCCAGTCGCTAGGAATAGTCACATCGAAAGCTTTTATCGGGACGGGACCTTTTACCTGAATATGCTTAAAGTCGTCGGAAATTGTGACCGGAACCCCGGCTTTTTCGAGCCATTTTTGCGTCATTGTCAGATAAGGGGTTTCCTTTGGATTTGAAAGCTCGATATTGAGAGTTCCGTCAAGAAGGATTCCTGCTATCATCAGCCCGGAGATGTACTGGCTGGAGATTTCTCCGCTCGTGCGTACCGTTCCCGGCTTTATTTTGCCACGCACGATCAGCGGACAACCGTTCACGCCTGGCCGAGTCGTGTAACTTTCAGCCCCGAGCTGAACAAGCGCGTCAGCAACATGATTTACAGGGCGTTTCTTTATGCTTGCATCGCCGGTGATTACAGACGTTCCTTCGAAATTCGCGACAATCGCAGAGATAAAGTAAAGGAGAGTTCCTGAATTTCCGACATCGACGATATCACTTGGAAGATGAATATTTTTGCCAGCTCCATGAACAATCCATTCAGAACCTGGGACGCCTTCTGTCAGGCCGAGGTCTATCTCAGCTCCGATCAGAGGAACCGCGGCGGCAGTTGAAAGACAATCCGCGCTGGGAAGTGGATTCTTGATGCGCGAAACTCCGTCCGCCATGGTTGCGAGAATTAGCGCACGGATTGTGTGAGATTTTGAGCCGGGAACAACGATTTCCCCGGAAAGTGATTTTTTAGATGCCGAAATATTCATGTCGAGATTTTATCAGAAAAATCATACATATGGAAACATAAAATCATTAAAAGCGAGTTTTTCGATGCGCGCTATGTGCTTTTCTGATGTTTTTTTGTTATATTTATATAAGGAGAAAATGCGCATGGACTTTGACATTCTTACGAACAATACAGTTTTAGATCCAGACGAGCTTGAGAGGGAATTCTTCAGGACTTTCCCCCGCTTTTCCGACGAAGAAAAATCATCTTTTTCATCGGCATGGAAATTCCTTGTCGAAAAAACCGGAACTCTCTCAAGGAGCTGCGGAACACCTTACATTCTCCACCCGCTGCGTGTCGCTGCCCTTCTTGCGGACAAAAACATGGACATGGAATGCGTCATCTGCGGTCTTCTCCACTCAATTTTCGAAATCGAAGGAATCTCTCAGGAAGAAGTTGAGCAGAAATTCGGTCCGACAATAACAAAAATCGTCTACGACACCTCAAAAATCACCGGAATGAAGATAAATGCCTCGACAATCCAGCAGGCTGACAATATCCGAAAAATGCTTTTCGCAATGGTTGATGACGTCAGGGTAATTCTTGTAAAGCTCGCTGACAGGCTCGACCGCATGCGCAACCTCAAATCAATCGAAGAGAAAAAACAACGGCTCATCTCTGCCGAAGTGCTGGACATCTGGGCACCGCTCGCTGACAGGCTTGGTATGCAGAACGTAAAGAATGAGCTTGAGGATTTAAGCCTCAAATACTCAAACCCGAACGTTTTCCAGCAGATTAAAGCTATCGTTGCACAAAAAAAAGATGACAGGGCCTCATACCTGCAAAATGCAGTTTCTTCCATACAAAAGGCGGCGGAAAAGGCAGGGATCAAAGTTTCGATTTCAAGCAGGGCAAAGCATTTCTTCTCAATCTACAAAAAAATGCAGAAAAGGAACGTCGAGGCAAGCCAGCTTTATGACCTTCTCGCACTGAGAATAATCTGCAACACGAACTCGGAATGCTACGCGCTGGTCGGAATCGTTCACGGGCTGTGGAAACCGATGGACGGAAGGTTCAAGGACTACATCGCGATGCCGAAAGCAAACGGTTATCAGTCGCTCCACACGACAGTCGTATGCGAGGGAAAGCCTCTCGAAATTCAGATAAGAACGCAAAAAATGCACGACATGGCGGAGCACGGTGTCGCATCGCACTGGCTCTACAAAAAGGGCATGAACCACGACAAGGTTGACGTGAACTCGCTCGAAATATTCAACCAGCTCCAAAAACTCAAGAAGCAGGATTTGAGCGACGAGAACTTTTTCAGCCGCCTAAAAAACGAGCTTCTGGGGGACGAAATCTACGTATTTACGCCGAAAGGAGACGTAATCCACCTTCCGCTCGGCTCGAATGCGATCGACTTTGCCTACCACGTGCACAGCGCGGTCGGAGAAAAAATTGTCGGTGCAAAAGCGGACGGAAAGATCATCCCGATTACAACTCCGCTTAAAAACACTCAGATTATCGAAATCATAACGAATCCTCAGTCACACCCGACGGAAGCCCAGCTCAAGGTCGCAAAGACTACTAAAGCCCGCCAGAAAATCCACTCATGGCTGACAGCAAACGACCCGAACTTTGTTGACAAAGCGGCAGAAGCCCAAAGAGCGGCCGACCTTGCCATGCAGAACGACAAAAGCCGTGCTATTCAGGAAGAAAAGCGCAAGAAAAGAGCATCAAAGAAGGGTGCCGGCGAGATAAAAAATTCAGCGGAAAACCTGACTGGAAAAGTAATTGCGGACGGAACAAAAAACATGATCTGCACTTTTGCCGGATGCTGCTCCCCACAGCCCGGAGATCTGATCGTAGGCTATGTCAGCAAGCGTAAGGGCATAATGATTCACAAGGCAACATGCCTTACCTTCCAGCGAATCTCAAACATAGAAAACCGAATGGTCAATGTCCAGTGGGAAGAGAAAAAAATCAAAGAAAAATAAGGGAATCTCTAAAAAGTGGAAAACTGGAACTTTTCGAAGTTCCCTTAATATGAGAGTTCCACAGAAGTTACGGTTCCTTCTTTTTCGTTGACGGTGAAAAGGCGGTACTGTCGGCTCATAACCTCTGAACCGGTCAAAAACTCCTTGAAGTTTCCGTAGTCAAACGAATAATTCATGTGTGCATGTCCGCCAAAAAGAGCTTTGACATCCCGTTTTGCAAAGATGGAAAGGAGCTTGTTTCTCTCCATTGTGTCCTGCATTGTGAACATGGTCAGACCGCTGCAATACAACGGATAATGCGTCATGACAAACTTGTTCTGGGTGTCATTTTTCGTGATCTTTTCAAATGACTCAAGCTGATCTACGCCCAAAGTTCCGTTCGCTGAATCCAAGAAATAATAGGTAAAGCCTTTTTCAGATGTTGAATCCGCTTTAAAAGAGAAGAAATAGCTCGACGTAAACGGATAGACAAGATGCTTCCACTTTGACCAGCCGTTATTGTACAGGTCATGATTTCCAAGAACGGTGTAGATTTTGTAGTCAGGATCCCCGATCTCTTCCTTGGCGATTTTTCGAAGCTCGGAAAGGAACAAATCATACTGATAGTATTCGCTCTGATGACCTCCGTCCGCGCTGTCTCCAAGAGAAATTACAAACCGAGGAATGAGTGTTGAATCAGAATTTGAAAGTAAATTTCTGAAAGCGGCACAGAATTCAATATCGTGGCGCAATTTTTGAGAGCCGAAATGCACGTCAGATATTACAAGCACGCTGTAAGTGCTGGAAATCGCAGGTGTCTGCTGTGAAAAATCTGGCGGGGGAATGATAGTTAGTTTTGAAGAACGCTCATCAACAGTATCTTCACTGAGCAAGAATTGGTAAAGCCCATAGTTACTGCAGGAAAAAAGTAAAAATGAAGTCAGGCAGAGAATCCCGGCAATATATTTTTTCATGAACTGACTCCTCCATAGTTCAAAAAAAGCAAGATTTGTTAATTAGAGCAAGTTTCAAAAGTCGGTTACATTTGAAACTGCCTCATTATAATCGGCATCAGGAAAAAAAACAATTAACCCCGCGCCGTGCATAGCCGCAACGCCTTTATCAGAATGTGTATCTTGCCGTCAGCCTGAACTGAAGCGTATTCACATACGGAGCTGTCGTATACTGATCAGAAAAACCGAGCGTGAATTCACCGCCAAAGCGCAATCCGCCATCAAAATTGTAGGCGGCTCCAAAACAATACCTCGGGGAGATAAAAAGCGCATACCTATAGAAAGAATAAGAACTTCCCGTTAAAGAAAGCTCGATGCCGTTTTCAAACAGTTTTTCGAATTTTATAGATATGACAGCATTTTTATTCCAGGCGTAGGAGTTGTTTGAAAGCGCATAAACTTTAGCGGCTTTTATTCCAAGACCATTCTGAAAGGTAAATATAAAATTTTTTTTGGTCTTAAGCTTGTAATTAATCATGGCGAAAGCATCATGTTCGCAGGCGACATCGAAAAAATCCTGAAAATGATACATTACACCAAATCCAATGCTCAAAGTCCTGGTGTAAAATTTCCATGTTGAGATCGACGGATAAAAATCAGCAGAAAAAGAGGTATCGAACACATCTTCACAAAACTGGACTCCTAGCAAGCCATTATATTTTTTTCCGTTCACGCCATACTCAATAGAATACAGGGTAGTGTTTCTCTCCGTTCCGCGGCTGCCCAGGCAGGATATGTCAACCTCAACGAACTGCTCCGGGCGTTCAAACGTAATTGCGGAAATAGAGAAGATTTGAAAAAAAATAAAAACAACTGCCAGAAGCCCTTTTTTCATGGATTACCGTCCAAAATTTCTAATCTCCCCTTCTTTATAATCAGGATCCTTTATGCGAACCAAAGTTCCGTCCTCGACATCAAGTCTGGTATAAATCGCACAATCATGATCCGCATTTACCCAATCGATTTTTTCTCCGGTTTTCGGATTGATGAATTCGTAATCTGCACCGTTCACTTTTAAAGACAGGGCAGACGGCGACACGAATTCCAAGCTTTCCCCGGAATCCACTTTATTAAGCGCATTGTATGAATAGAGCTTCCATCCGTCACGCCTTGTGACAGTCTTTATGATTTTCTCAGGATGCTGCTCAAGGTCGCGCAGCACTGCAGCCTTCGCGTTCGGATGCATTGAGTCGATTTCTTTCTGACGGTCAGCGACCAGTTTTTCTCCGGCCGAAAGTATTTTTTCAGTCTCTTCCGGTGAATACTGCGCCTCGATTGTTGCCGCGAGGAGATAAGGAGAATCGCTCGCACCAACAGTAGTTTTGTCCGCGTCGCCACGGTTATAGTAGAAGCCCGTGGTGCTTTCGCGATGCGCGACCTCACCGAGCGAGGCGATGAACGGAGCAGCTTCTTCCATTGAGATCTTTCCGTCGAGGGCATCGAGAGCCTTTCGGTATGCGCGGGTCACCATTGCGACATAGTACATTGACTTCATGCGTCCCTCAACTTTTATAGCGTCAACGCCGGCTTTTTTCATGTCATCGAGGTGGTCGATCATGCACAAATCTTTTGAAGAGAGAATTGCAGTAAAATCTTCTCCCTCAAAGACCGGGAAAAGCTCGCCCGGACGCTGACGTTCCTGAAGACGGAGAATTCCAGAACCTGCGATTTCCTTTGCCGCAGCAGGAGAAATAACGCCGCCCTCCGCATTCAAACGCGCAAGCTCCGCTGACAGGGAACGCTCTACGCCGAGGTCATATTCCCAGCGGCATGTGTGTGAGCAAAAACCGCTCTGGGCAGAACGCCCCGTAAGATACGCGCTCATGAGGCAGCGACCTGAATAAGCGATGCACATTGCTCCGTGTCCGAAACACTCAAGCTCCATGTCAGGGTTCGCGTCCTTTATCTCCCTAATTTCATCGAGAGACACTTCCCTTCCAAGAACGACGCGCTTAAAGCCCAGGTCGCGGTACATTTTTACAGCTTCCTTGTTCATGCACGAAGCCTGTGTCGAGAGATGAAGATGCGCGTTAGGGAATTCCTTCTGAAGGATCTTTACCATGCCCAAATCCTGAACGATGAACGCATCAATCGGATAGAGCTTGAAGTAGTCGAGATTCTTCATGAACATGTCGATGTCGTGATTGTGGAACGCTATGTTGAGCGCACAGAACAGACGTTTATTCGGATACTTTTTTTTCAGTTCGATTACGCGCTTATACTCATCCTCGTAAAAATTGTCGGCCTTGATTCTGAGCGAAAAGCGTTTTAAGCCGATGTAAGCGGTATCAGCGCCGTAATTATAAGCATAAGCAAGTTTGTCAACATTTCCTGCAGGGCAAACTAATTCCATCTCTTTCTCCCTAAAAATAAGCTATTGGGCACCTCGAAAAGCTCACCGATTCTTCGATTTTTCGAAGTCCCCTGTTGATTGATTTTCAAAAACCAGCTGGGTTTTGAACCTGACTTTCTTCATCCGCTGCAAAACTTGATTTTTCAAGGACCAAACCGATATCGTAAACACTCTCGTTGCTATGATCCTGATTCGTTATCATCTTTCCGATTTTTTCGACTGCAAGATGAGACTCACTCAAAAATTCATCGGCGAGCTGAAACATCGGCATCATTCCCTTCCAGACGTCAAGGACACATTCGCAGCCGACATTCTTCAGCATGCTCTGGAAAACCACCGCATCATCATAGAAGAGCTCTTTTTCTCCCATCTGAATGAACACCGGCGGCAGGTCAAGCAGAAGCTCGCGAGAAGCCTTGAGCGGGGAAATGAGCGGCTTTTTCCAGTTTTCCTGAAAAGTAAGATGCTCTGAACAAAGCCGTATGGAATCCGCCGTAAAAACATCGTCCGAATTCTTTTTTATTGAAAATTTGTCGCTGTCCTCGCTGAGGTCGAGCCATGGGCTGAACAAAATTATCTGCCTTACGACCTTCTTGAAAATCGATTTGAGCGTAAATGCCAGAGCCATCGCAAAAACAGCACCGCTTGTATCAGCCGCGATCAGAATCTCAGGTTGTTTTTCTGATTCTGAAGAATCGGAAACAGAAAGCGAAAGAGAAAGTTCAGTGTAAACGGCCTGAAAAACAGACTGTATATCTTCCAGAGGAGCAGGAAAAGGATGAGCCGGAGCCAGACGGAACTCAGGAACGACGGTTCGGCTGGCAGTAGCATTGGCCAAAGCAGCTGCAAACGCGCGCGTTGATTTTCGCGAGCCGCCCACAAAAGAACCACCGTGAATATAGATGAGAATTCTGTTCGTTGAATAAATCTCCGGGATGAGGACATCGCACTTAACCTTTCCGTATTGCTTTTCCGAAAGCTCGACATGGTTTGGAAGAAAAACTGTAGAGAAGATTTTATCCAAACGGTCTCGGAAATTGTATACATCAATCTTTGAAGTGAAGTTAAGATTTTTCAGTTTTTTGATTGCGCTCTGTCTTTCTCTAAAAGAACTCATAACGTCTTAATATAGTAAATTATGAAAAAATTTGCTATATTAAGAGCCGATTTTATTCATCGAGGAGAAAGCCATGCCAATAAAAATCCAGTCAGACTTGCCTGCAAGAAAAACCCTAGAAAAAGAAAATATCTTCGTGATGACGGAAAAACGAGCATCTTCTCAGGATATCCGACCTCTGAAAATCGCGATCGTAAATTTGATGCCGACAAAAGAAGCGACTGAGACACAGCTTCTGCGCCTTTTGGGAAACACTCCGCTTCAGATTGACATCTCCCTCGTCAGAATGGAAGGGCATGAATCAACCCATGTCAGCTCAGACCACCTCGAGAAATTCTACATTTCATCAAGCGAAGTGTTCAAGAACAAATATGACGGAATGATAATCACCGGCGCGCCAGTTGAGCAGATTCCATTTGAGAAAGTCGATTACTGGAACGAACTGTGCAAAATCATGGATTACGCAAAGAAAAACGTCTACAGCACGCTGTACATTTGCTGGGGTGCGCAGGCCGGTCTTTACCACAACTATGGCATAGACAAGCAATCTCTCAACGAAAAACTCTTCGGAGTCTTAAAAAATCATCGAACCGTAACGGCAGACCCGCTCATGAGGGGTTTCGACGACATTTTCCCGGTTCCGACTTCACGCCACACCACGGTAAAAAAATCGGACATAGAGGCGGTCAAAGACCTCAAGATCCTTGCGGAAAATTCTGACGGTGACATCACGATCTGCAAATCGAAGGACAACCGATCAATCTTCATGACCGGTCACCTTGAATATGACACAGACACGCTCGCAAACGAATACTGGCGCGACAAAAACAAGGGTCTGGAGATTCATATTCCGCGGAACTACTTTCCGGACGACGACAATACAAAAAAACCTGCGAACACATGGCGCAGCACAGCCCATCTCTTCTACTCGAACTGGCTGAACTATTACGTCTATCAGGAAACTCCTTACGAACTGTAAGGGCAAAAACAAGCACTTCCGGCCAGCTCTTTTAGCTGACGACCTCCGGTATCAGAGCTTATCTGCCTGAATCAGTATGGTAAGCTCGTGCTTGTTGTAGTTCAGGTGAACGATTCTTGAATTCTCTATTGCCGCGAAAGTTGCAATCAGATCCCAGTTGATTTTTCCCTGCATCTTTATTGTACAGATTATGTTTCGCACGCGCTGACTTTTGAGCCAGAGCTGAATCCATTCAAGCAGTCGCTCAGGGTAGCAGATCACATCGCTGAAAAGCCAGTCTATTTTCTGCACGCCGAGCGCGGAACAGACTTCCTCCGGCTTCAATGTAAACGCATCGTGAGCACGGAAAATTACATGGCTGTCGTTCATCAGGGACGGAGCGAGTTCCGCGCGGTCAACGGCGAGCACTTCAGCACCGAGCTGTCTCAAAACCCATGTCCAGCCACCAGGACATGCGCCAGCCTCGAAGCAGCGGCTTGCCCGGCTTGTCCGGCTTGCCCGGCATCCTGAGCCATCAGCGTTTTCTTCGCCGCCAGAAATTTCCCCATGCGGAAGCTCCTCACCGAAAAACGTGTGGAACAGGGTGAGGCTTTCCTGAATCTTGAGGTAGGCGCGGCTCGGAGGATTCTCATGGTCTTCCTCAAACTGAATGCGGCCTGCGGGAAGCGGACTTGTCGTAAGTGCGCTCGCAATCATCGTGTTCTCGTCGATGAGCGTAAACAGTCCCATCGGGGAATTAGGCACGTTCGCCGGGAATTTTCTGACTTTCAGATTTATGTAAGGAAGTTTGTCCTGAATCAGGCTCGCACGCCGGAAAAACTGGTACTGATACGGCGCCCAGTTGCGCTGAATCTGTTTGAGAGCAGAAGCCGCATCTCCGATGGACTCAAATCGAACCAAAAATGGTTCTAGCATTGTCGTGCTCGCCCAATAAGGCATTGAAGCAGCATCCACGTCAGGATTGAAATCAGGGGCGTAGAGAAGGTCTCCGAACCAGCCCGAAAGCTCCCCGGAATTTTTTGAACCAGGCGCACAAAAAGCCTTGCCATCGATTGTTGGTGCAGAAACCACGGAACCGTAATTAAAGCGGTCGGCAAGCTCCGCCTCAAGAAGATTTTTCATTTCTGGGAAAGCAAGAAAAGCCCTTCCCTTTAGTTTTTCGATTGTTGCCAATTTGGATTTCCTTTTCGGGTTAAACGAACAAAGACTGTGTGTCTTCCTGAGGAATGGTTTCTTCGGCGGTGTCGTTTTTTAGCAGCGATATATACGAAGTGAGCTTTGAGGAATCTTTTGACTGAAGGATCGAAAATCCGACCAGGGTCTTTCCGTCCTCTTCCCGAACCCAAGCAGGAGTTACCAATAGATTCAGAGATTCAGTATTTTTTCTTGAGAGTCGGAGACGCACTTCGTATTCTTTTTCAAGATCCACTGCTGGCGGAACAGTATATGTCACCTTGCAACCAGTCAAACTGATATCATCAAGAATACCGCTTACGATACAAAGCTCGTCGCATTCAACGCGTCCGAAATCATCATATCGTTCCTCTCTTCGCATTTCTTTCATAGCATATAATTATGAACGATTTCACATGGAGTGTCAAAAGGACAACGCAGAACAAACGGCGTTAAAATCAGAAGTTCAGCAAATGCAAGTTTTTTCTAGTTCTTTACGACCATGACTTTTCTCGTCTCGTCGATCTCCGGGCCTACCACGCGGACAAAGTACATTCCTCTGGCAACCGATTTTCCCTTGTTGTTAGTTCCGTTCCACTGATAGTAGTGCGTTCCCGCGCTGACCCGCCCCTTTGAGAGACGCTTTACGATGTTTCCGTCCAATGTCATCACGTACACGTTCAGGGTTCCTTCCTTCGGCATGACGACCTCAACGACAGTCTGCTCCTTTACGTTGGAATCAATGACGTTGTTGAGTATGGTGACTCCGCCACGCTGCTGAACTATGTCGCGAGTCACGAACGACCAGAGATCTGCAAACGAATAATCACCCGCGCCCATGTTCGTTGACGGCATCCAGAGCGCATAGAGCGGGATTCTGTCTGTCGTGGAGTCTCCGTCGTGGTTTATGGTTATGTAGCCGTTTGAGTCGAGCACAAATCCGCCGGTATTTGCAGAATCACTCTTGAGCGCGAACAGGAACTGATATTCCTTCTTGTTTCCGAAATGGAACACCGAGTTCGGCATGGTAAAATTCTTGAGCAGAGCAGAACCAGTGACCGCAGATATGTCCGATATGATGCTGAGGGAATTCGTATTGTAAGATGTTGAGAGCGAGTCGAGCTTTGAAGGAAGCCAGATTCGCCATGAGAGTCCTGTATGTTTGTTGAACTTGTCGCTTATCCAAGACGGATTGAGATTGTCCTTGCAGTCAGGGATGACGACAAAAGTCTCACCGTTCTGAGGCGCAAAGTAGCCAGAAGAGTCCGTGCCGCCGACAAACTGAACCTGGAAGACGATATCGTTTCCGGTTTTCAGAGTTCCTGATTTTCCTGCATCGGCATAAAAATCGTGCACTGAATAACCGTCCGTTTCGGTCGCAGATTTTGTTCCATAAATTGATTTTTCATTCCAGCCGTCATCGTTAGTCGAGTTAGCATACGCATAAAGGACGTTCACAGCGTTCAGTGCGAAATCACTTATGGCATGGCAAGCATGGAGCGATATGCTGTTACGGAATTTATCCTGAATCGGAGAGGCATTTTCCGTACCAAAAATATTCGTTACGCTCTCAAGGCCGTCAGAATTGCTGACCCTGAGCCATGTCGTCTCAATATCCGAAAGCGTTATGTTTCTGTTCAACGTCAAAAGCAGCGCCGTGTATTTTTCCGAGTGAGGACTTGCAAGCGAAACCGATTCCACGTAAAGATCAGAGCACACATCGGTTGTATCCTTGTCATCAGAATCAGAAAGAACAAATTCAAGATTTGATTTTATCAGATTCATTACCGAAGCAAGCTCTGATTCACCGAGATGATTCAGGATAACTCCGCCATGACCAAGAGGTTTCGTAAAGACCATATAAAGTTTGTTCTGAGCTATCGGCGCAAGGCTCAGCGAGAAAGACGGAGGAGTCACATCAACCGTGTGGAGTTTTTTGACCGATGAGCCTGAATCAACTTCAATCAGTCTGTTTCCGGCGAGATCGGTTATATACGAAAGTGACGGGTCATAGGTGACGACAAAAGTTGTCCTCAACGGAAGCGATCCGGAATCCGCCGAATTCAGCGCGAGGTTCAGATAAAGGCCGTCGTTCTTAGTATTTACAGCAGTTGCGCTGGCTTTCTGAAAGAGTCCGCTTTTTACGTTCTGAGAGATTGAAGGACCGGTGAAAGAGCGCGGAGAAGATTCAGAAGAATCGAGGCTGTATACATATGTGAATGCAGATATCGCGTCATCAAGACTTGAGCGTCTTATTCCGCCGGAAGTTTTTTCCGCTCCGGTCACGAAAGGCCTGGCTCCGCCGGCGTTCTCAGGAATATCAAATCCAGAAAGAAGCACTCCGCCTGAACTCCAACCGTTCATAGTTACCCATTTGTAAGAATCTGTCAGGGAGTAAGCAGGAGTATTGTCAAAAAGATGAAGCTCGACGTTGGCAATCGTCGTTCCCGTGTTAGTAGCGGCCGCACCGATAACTTCATATTGTCGCTCCGAGCTTGACACGACAGAAGTCCAGTCCCAGCCTGTATCTTCCGTGCCCAAATCGCTGACATAAACGGCAAAGACAGGGTTAGAGCTGTCCCAAGCCCCGTACAGCCCGGAACTGCTTGTATTGACGGTGCGTGAAAGTGCATGATTTCCGGTCATCGCAGTATCGAGAGTGTTGTTAAGCGAATTACCGTCAGCATCGACCGCCAAATCCGTAATCGAATCATTTGCGATGCACGTTATCGCTCCGGACGGTGCAGAAGAATGATTTATGTAGCCGATCCATTTATGAAATGAGCTTGAATCATACGATATAGAGCCATCAACATAGCCTGCAACCGAAAGCCTCAGGCGCGAAATCTGATTTGTGTCTGAGGTACCGACAGTCAGAGAAAAATTCCTGTACAGAGAATGAGGAGATCCGCCTGCACGAGAAAAAGCATCCACATTTCCCGAAGCAAAAGTTGCAAGCCCCGCAACAGTGAACCCTGACGCGTTGTTTGTTATTTCCCCGAGAGATGATGTTGCCCGCACGTTCTGATCGCCGCCGTCATACAAAAGCGAGCCGATGTTTACCGGTTCAGAATATCTGAATTCGATAAAATTGTGGGCATCGTAATATTTCTGGCTGTCCGCAGTTCCGCTGTTTTCGGAATGTAATTCCTGCCCGATGTAAACTCCCGTAAGTACAGGATGACATTTGTCATAGGTTGATGTGAAAGAAGATTCACTTCCTGTGCCATAGTTTTTTCCCATCGTGTGACCGTATTTTGCAGAAAAAACTCCGACCATCATCGAAAGATCCGTCGTGACAGACTGATGATTTCCTTTTCGATCCGTAGAAACTTCATTTCCAGTCTCAGATGCCGTGGCATCCGTGTTCCAAGTCCGGGACGAATCCGAAATCTTCAGGTAAAGCTCCATGACGCCGGAAGCAGGAAGCGAAGTCGAGCAATCAGCATCAGCATAGGCACTGCCGAACGGATATGAAGAAGTTCCGTACCAGACACCGCCCGACGAAAGCGACGCGATGTTTTCCAGAGTGCGGTTTATCTCGTTGTGTGAATTTTCTACCGGCATCGTGAATTTTACATAAATCACGTCATCAAAAACCGAGTAAGCCTCTGAGATTTCCGGGAACAAGAACTGAAAGCCAGTCCGCGAGCTTGGAGAACCGTCAGTTCCGACAGTCACAGAAGTATTTCCGCCTCCGTCAGTCACGTTCTGATTTCCAGAGCCTTTTGCCGCCGAAATATATGCGTATCCGCCCGAAGTCGCGCATGCGACGGTAACGTTCGAAACAGTGCAGTTAAAAACAGCCGCATAAACTGATTCGCCGCCCCATTGAGTATAGTTTCCGTTTCCAGCTACAGCCCCGCTTGCCGCCGTCTCAGTTCCGTTGAATCTGACGGCAGAATCAGCGTTTGCAGGAAGAGTTACGGTCAGGGAAGTCGCGTTCAGATCGGCACCATTCACGTAGAATTTTCCTCCGACCGCGAATTCTGCGCCGGAAAGCCCGGTAAAACTTGCAGAAGGGGAAGATACGGTTACGGAATCAGCACCGGCAAGAGCAAATCGAGTGTTCGCAGACTGATAGCGCGGATCCGTGGCATTGTAATTTGATCCCCAGACAGCAAAAGTCTTTCCGGAAGTGATTTTTCCGCCATTAACATTCAGACCGCCACGAATAAAATAGAAATTCTCGCTGACTGAAAGATTCGAGCTGAGAGTATATGTTGATCCGCTGTGCAAAAGTGTCAGATTTCCGACGACCGAAATCGGAGAAGAAGATCCGCTGCTCAATGCAAAATTTCCGGTCGAAGTGCCTGCTGATGTCGTCACATTGCCGGTATATGTCTGCACCCCGGACGTCGCATAATCAGCCGGATTGAGCGTTATCGAGCTTGCAGTCGCGCTAAAATTACCTGTGGAAGAAAGTCCCTCAAACGAGATTGTTCCAGTCAGAGCGGATACAGTGCAGTTCGAAGAGCACGAAACCTGCGCGCCGAACGTTATGTCCCCTCCGGTTGAAGTAATCTGCGGAGCTGCTACCGTTATTGTTCCGCCCGAAAGCGTATAAACCTGATTTCCGCTCGTCGTGACAATTCCTCCGAGGGAAATTCCCGCAGCAGAAGTAAAAGTCAGTTCCGTGCCGCTCACCGTGCCGCCGAACGTCATGGTGGAAATGGTGGAAGAAGAATCTATATCGGTGACAGAAGAACCAAAGGCAACGTTCCCCGAAATGTCGAGGGAATTTACATTTCCCGTGCAGTTAATTTCTGAGGAAAGAGTCGAGACAAAATTACCGAAGCGCGAAGCTGATGCGCCGATTCCTGCCGCAGAAAGATTGCCCGAGCCGCTCATGGTAAGGGTTCCGCTTCCTGAAATCGTTCCAGTCTCAAGGGATGCCGCAGCCGCAAGGTTCACGCCCACATCATGATCGACAGTCAAAATTGAAATCTGCTCCGCGCCCGAAAAAGAAACGGCTGAATCGGAAGAAAAATCAACTTCATAAAATTTGTGGCCGCCGCTGACAGAAGAAGAAGCTCCGGCAAACGTGACTTTGCCGCCCGTAGCAGAAATTCCGCCTGAGGAAGATGCGGTTATATCTCCGGAAAGGGCAAGATTTCCTGAAGTCTGGCGATATTTTCCTGAGTCAGAAAAATTTAAATTTTCAGCAACCGTCACCGTGCCACCATTCTGAACGAATTCGCCGGTTCCATTGAGAGAAAAGCTTCCAGAGACGGCAAAAGTTCCATCGCTAACAGAAGCAGATGATGTTCCGCTCATACCAAAAGCATCTGCGACAGAGATCGAGCCGCCGCCCAGCGAAAGTGCGCCGGTTCCGGACATAGAAAAATCATCCGAAACGGAAAGCGTTCCTGCTGTCACGGAAAGAGTTCCGCCCGACAAAGATACAGTTCCGCTCGTCAAAGAGCCGCCGTCCACGGAAAGAGTTCCGGCTGACATCGACACGGTTCCGCTCTCCAAAGAACCGCCTGATATCGTAAGAGTTCCGCCAGTTATGGAGATGCCGGCCACGGAATCAGTTGGAGAAGTTGTGGATGTCACCTCTGGATAATATTCCAGCGAGCCTGGAATTAGCACTATGCTGGTTGTAGTCGGAACTGCGCTGCCAGACCAGTTAGCCGTATCAGTCCAATCGGAAGAAGATGCCCCACCGGTCCAAGTAAATCCAAAAAGCTGTTCCGCAATGCTGTCTCCGCTCGGCAAAGAAATTTTGCCTTGAAAATCACTGAAAGAATCCGTCTGAAGCGTGTAATAAGTCGTAGTCCCAGTGTGCAAGTTGCCCGACACAGTGAAAGAGCTGGATGAATCTCCAGAAATATAAAATCGAGTATCTGCGGCTGATGAGTTGGCCCAGAGCGTATTTGTTACGTCAAGCGATGTATTTTCGAGCGTAAGCTTGCAGCTGAGCGCGGCATAAGAATCAAGCGTTCCGACCGTCACCGTGGCATTCGATATTTTCAGATTTCCTGACTGAGCAGGAGCCGCATCCTGTCCAACATTCATCGTGCCGACAACAAGAGCGGCACCATTCATATCGATCGAAACCAGCGTTGCGTCAGAGTCATTGTACCTGTTAAGAACGGTAAGCGTTCCGACAGAAATTGCAGATCCGGAAGTATTCGTCACGCTGACAGCATCTGTAGTACTCGTAAAGAACGCACTATCGGCGGAGCCTGGTATTCCAGACGTACCGGTTCCGTCTTGTGCAGTATTCCAGTTTGAAGAATCGCTCCAGTCACCGCTCGTTCCGCCGACCCAATAATAGGTTGCAGAAAACGCGCTGAATGGCAGCATAAAAACAAGAAGAGCCGCAGCAATAAAGCTCCGGCTTATATGTGAGAAAATATTCTTTATCGGACAAAAAGAAAAAATCATCTTTTGATTATGGCTTTTTCCTGTGGAATCGGATAGCTTTTTGAATTGCCGGACTCATCCATAAATTCGGAAATTCCGTCAATTCTCAAGATAAAATCCGATTCTGCGTCATCATGCTTGATCACGATGTCCGCACTTGAGAGAGGAGAGTCCCATTTGATGGTTCCGAAACATTTTACGAATTCCTCATCGCTATAGCCGAATTTTTTTCCGGCCGTAACATTGATATAAGCGACAGGAGCTTCGAAATTTTTCGTAACTTCACAAACAACATCAAAAATAATCCGACAGATATGATTCAAATCCATACTAAAAATTTCGACAAGAAAAAAAACATCTTTATAAAAAAAAATATTTTTTTATAAAATGCTGATATAATATAGAGCAGGTTTCAAAAGTCTGTTACTTTTGAAACATTGCCTCAGTTTTTAGAGATGTCCTAAACAAGCATAAAAAATCCGCCGAAACATAATAAGGATAATTTTCAAGTTTCAATAGATACCAAAAAAACGGAATGTCCGTTCGATTTTTTTACAGGGGGAGATATGAAACTATCACGAATCATTATAGCCGCACTTCTCACAATATCAGCAGTTCTATTCACCACATGCAATCTGTTTTATGATGATGACGATGACGACACTTCTGAAATCATAAAAGTCATGCTGTCGGGGCTTTCAAAAGCAACGCAGGATGAGCTTAAAGAAATAAAAGCCACAACTATCATTGACTCGCTGACCGACTCAACCACAAATACAACCGAAACCTACACGCTGACACGATACGAAAACAACAAGTGCATTCTTAAAACGACAAGCTCGGCTTCCGGCCTTGAATACACAGTCGAATATCCGGGAACATACGAAGAGGAAGAAAGCAAGAAACAGACTGAAAAAACAGGAACCATAACCATCAAGTGGACGACCACGAACAACGACACGGTAACCCAGTCAGGAAAATACGATTATTCGATGAACCTATCAGCAAGCGGCGTAACAAAAAAAATCATCTGGAAATACCACCGCGCAAGCTCAATGTACGGAGACAAATCAGGTACGTACACTTTCACAAACAGCACGTCGGCCAGTACAAGCAGCGGCACCAGTTCTGGTGGCACAACTTCAAGCGGAAGCTCTTCTGGTGGCAGCTCTTCAGGAAGCGGATCTGCCGCGACGCTGTCTTCCACATGGACAGGAACTGCAACGGACGGCACTGGAACCACATATGAACTCAAACTGTACAGCGACAATTCCTGCACAATACAAATTGTATCAGGCTCAACTACCATGAATTTTACAGGAACTTATACAAACACCAACATTACGACAGCAAACAGTTCCGGAACTATGACTGTTTCCGGAACTTATTCAATAGCATCGTCTGGCACAACTATGACCCTGAACTACACAATCAGCATGGGAGGAACTCCAAGCTCATCTGGTACCTGCACGCTCACAAAACAGTAATTGCGCGACTATGCGCGCAACTGCGCGCGCGTACTCGCACACAATGAGCTTCAACAAATCTTAAAGAGTTTCAGACATAAAAAAAGCTGTCCTTTATTCAGGACAGCTTTTTTATTATCGGGGACTTAGAAAAATCGCTGGAAGCGAGTTTTTCGATGTGTCCTATACCGTGAACAAATCTATCTGACTTCCGATCTGATCGACCGTATAGTGAACAGAACCAGAAATCTCATTCAGGGCCTCGCTCGACTCATTGATTTTTTCCGCGCTGGAAGAAATCTGATGCATGCTTGACTTGATGACATCCGTAGTATCACGAAGCTGATTTATTTCAGCAAGGATAGCTTTGTTTCCAACAGACATTTCCTGGGAAGCGGCACGAACTTCAGAAGTATTGTCGTTCATAAGCTTAAGAGCCTCGCCGATTTGCTTTGAACCTTCCTGCTGCTCTTCCATAGCCGCCTTAATCTGCATTACGAGCTGCTGGGTCGTAGAAATGCTGTCAGACACGGCAGCAAATGACTGGCTAGATTTCTGGGAAGCGTCAACAACATCATTGATGGAGTTCTGGATTCCCTTAAGCTCGTCACCGATTTTCTTTGACTGGGCAGAAGATGTTTCCGACAATTTTCGGATTTCGTCCGCTACAACGCTGAATCCGCGTCCGGCCGCACCCGCATGAGCCGCCTCAATGGCAGCGTTCATGGCGAGAAGGTTTGTTTCGCTCGCAATTGCCAGAATTGTTTTGTTTGCATCCTGCAAAGCCTTTGACTGCTCGTTTATCTTTTCGATTCGCAGGTTTACGTCCTGCTGCAGGGTGATTCCCTCGTTTGCTTTCTGGGTCAAACCGTCAAAAGAATCAGCCATGAATCCGACCGAACCGTTTACGCTGTTAATGTTGCCGATCATCTCTTCGACAGCAGCCGACGCCTGAGAAACTCCGCTGGCCTGGCTTTCAATCATGTGCTCAAGGGATTCGATATTCTTTGAGATTTCTTCTACGGCCGTCGCAGTCTGAGAAACAGATCCAGCCTGATTCTGCATCTGAAGATCAATCTGAGAAAGGTCCCCGAGGATGGCTTTTATCGCGCCGTTGTTTCCTTCGATTCTCTCCTGCAGGGCAACCCTTACGCCCTCAAGAGTTTCTTTAGAATCTTTTACGCCGCTGATTATAGTCCTCAGTTTTTCCATGAAGCGGTTGAATCCATCTCCAAGAGCACCAATTTCGTTGTTGCTGGTTACTTTGAGAGTTTGTGTCAAATCCGCATTTCCTTCCGCAATCTGATTTATATTGTTGCGGACAGCTTTGAGCGGCTGAACAGCGTAGAACATCATGATAGTCGTAAAAATCGCGACCAAAATTCCGATTATGAGCGATGTTATTGAGATAAGGATTCCAAGATTGTTTCCAGATGCCACAATCTGACTGACCGGAACGATCAGCATGGCGGTCCACGGTGTGCCCGGTACAGGTGTGTAAGAAGCAAAAGTCCTTACGCCTGAATCATCCACGAAATAATCCTGACCTTTTTCTCCTTTTATCGCATTAAGAGCAATTTTTGAGAGACCTGAGTATCCGGCTTTGTCGCTGTAAAGCAAATCCATGTATTTTTCATGACCACGAATGTGAGAAATCAGTACGCCGTCGCTTCCTGCAAGAATCGCCTTTCCGTCCTTGCCAAGGGTAAGCTCGCTGACGATTTTATCTATCTCGTCAAGCTTTACAGCACCTGCAAAAACACCGATCAGATTTCCGGCAGCATCATAAGCAGGTCGACCGATATAATAGCAGACCGTTCCATCGAGCTGGAAGTCGATATTAGAGACGAAAGTCGATTTATGGTTCTGCATTATCTCCCGGTAAAAGTTTTTCGAGATGACAGTTCGTGTTGAACCATCGCTTCCGTGACCAACGCCATCAGGAGTACAGAAAAGAACGTAGTTAAAATACTTGTTCTGGATATCTTTGTGACTCTCGAGCCATGAAATAATCGCATCTATGTTTCCAGTTTTGGTAACATCGTTATCAGAATAAATTCTAAGGTCGTTTACAAGAATATCATTCCAACAACCGATTCTTCCGGCATCTTCCTCAATGATTTTCTGGCTAGAAGTAGAATAATCGTTTTGTGATGATTTTTTGACCCGGTTTACCGTAAGAATTGTCAGCAGGATCAAAAAAAGAATAAGGACTAAAAGGATTCTTCTAGCGAACTGCAGTGCCATCTGTCCGTACTTTCGTTTCTTGACAGATTCACCTTGCTTTGATTCAAAATCTTCCATAAATTCAAACCTCTCTCCTAATAACAATTTACCCACTTGCCCTAGAAGTATATCGCCATGTATAACGCAACTCAATATTTTTTTCAATATTTTTTTCTCTGTATAGTAATTTTTTATTGCACAGATTTTGACATGATTCTAAAATTGAATTGAGAAACTTAGATATCGGGAGATTTTAAACAATGAAAAAAAGCACTATCATTTCCACCATATCTTTAATGACGGTGGCAATTTTATTTGCTTCCTGCAAAGAAAAAATTTCAGCAAAGAAAGGACCGCTTCCTGAAAAATCTGTTGCAGGATCAGTTCTGAACATTTCCATAGACAGCGCAATTGATACTCTTGATCCACAGAAAGCGGTTAATGCAAGCTCCTTCGAGCTGATCGGAGACACAATGGACGGCCTCATGCAGATGGGAGATGACGGTTCAGTTCAGAACGCAATATGTGAGGAAGAAATTATCAGCCCTGACGGCAAGACATACACTTTCAAGCTCCGAAAAGATGTATATTGGTCGAACGGAGATCCTGTAACAGCCCACGACTTCGTTTACGGCTGGCAGCGAGCAATCGATCCTGCAACCCAGTCAGATTATGCATTCATGATGAGCGACATCGCCCAAATCAAAAACGCAATCGCAATTCAGGCTGGTCAAATGGAACCTAACCAGCTCGGAGTTCGCGCAATCGATGACTACACTTTTGAAGTTCAGCTGCAAGTTCCAGTATCATATTTCGAGCAGCTGCTTTATTTCTGCACTTTCTACCCTGCAAATCAGAAATTCATCGAAAAATGCGGAGAATCCTATGCAACCAGCCCGGAAACATATCTTTCAAACGGAGCATTCATGCTCACGCACTATGATCCTAACTCAAAGACAATCGACATGATTAAAAACACCGCATATTACGATGCAAGCAGGGTCAAGCTTGCGGGTCTTCACTACGAACTTGTATCAAAGACGGAAGAAGGCCTCAATATGTACAAAAACGGCAAGCTCGACCTCTACGTGCTCGAAGGCTCGCAGATTCCTGAATTCTTGCATTCATCTGACTTTGCATCCATCGATTCAGGATTCCTCTATTATATTGTGCCGAACCTCCGCAGAAAAGAATTGCAGAACAAAAATCTCCGCATGGCTCTCACAATGGCAATCGACAGAAAAGCAGCCGAAAATATTTTGGGAGACGGTTCAAAAGGAGCTTATCAGTGCATTCCGTCTGGATTCTCTTTCAACTCCCGAGGAGAGGATTTTAACCGTGGCGACACAGAATTTGAAGACGTTTGTACATACAGTCCGAAACTTGCAAAACAGTACTTTGAGAAAGCAAAGGCAGAACTTCACAAGTCAACGTTCCATTTCAATTTTTTGGTCGCTGACAACGCAGCCCATGTCGCAATCGTCAAACATATGCTGAGCGATATCGAATCAATCCTTCCGGGAGTAACATTCTCGCTCACAACAGTTCCTAAAAAGCAAAGACGAAAAACTTTGATGAAGGGAGATTTTGACATCGGCTTGACGAACTGGGGTCCGGACTATGCAGATCCTATGACATACATGAGCATGTGGATGACAGGAAACGATAACAACTTCGGCTTGTATTCAGATCCACAGTACGACGCGCTTATCGCTGACTGTCAGGAAGGCGCCCTCTGTACAAAGCCGGAGGAACGCTGGGAAGCACTCAAAAAAGCGGAGACAATCATCATGCGCGACGCAATCATCTGGCCAGTCTTCCAGCAGTGCAACGCGGACTTGATCAAACCTAACATCAAGGGAATCGCGTTCCATCCGGTAGCAATCAACCGAATCTACAAGAGCACGACAAAATAAAAATGCAGGCAACAAAAAATCTGCCAGCAGCATAAAAAAACGCCTTGAAAAGCTTTCAAGGCGTTTTTTTGTTATCAGAATCTAATTTTTTATGACTTCCTTTATTCCGGCGGCAAGCCCCGCAATTCCCTGAATCTCAGACGGAATTATGATCTTCGTTGCCTGACCTTCAGAAGCCCGCTCGAACGCTTCGAGAGCGCGCAGCTTAAGGACAGCCTCATCAGCAGAGGCCTCGCGGAGCATCTTCAAGCCCTGAGCCTTCGCCTGCTGGACTTCCAGAATCGCCTGGGCCTCACCCTGCGCTTTCTGCACGGCGGCCTCTTTCTCAGCCTCGGCTTGCAGAATCACAGCCTGCTTTTTACCCTCAGCCTCAAGGATTGCGCTCTGCTTGTGTCCTTCCGCAATCGAAATCTGCTCGCGGCGCTCACGTTCAGCGCGCATCTGCTTTTCCATAGCTTCCTGAATCGCTCTCGGCGGGTCGATATTCTTGACTTCAACGCGCGTAACCTTGATTCCCCACGGATCGGTCGCCTCGTCAAGGATGGCACGCATCTTCGAGTTGATTACATCGCGGCTC
Source organism: uncultured Treponema sp. (assembly GCA_947170195.1). GTDB lineage: Bacteria > Spirochaetota > Spirochaetia > Treponematales > Treponemataceae > Treponema_D. Next base: position 32,768 of record CAMVSS010000007.1, read on the forward strand.
GTAAGGGTTTCATCAAGCTCCAGCTCACCGATGATGTTTCGGAGAGTCGTTGCGGTAAGGTTCTCAAGCGCATTCATCGGATTCTCTACGCCGTACGTGTAGAGTTTAGGATCGGTAATCTGACAATAGACAACCGTATCGATTTGCATAGTTACGTTGTCCTTCGTAATAACCGGCTGCGGCGGAAAATCAAGGACTCGTTCCTTGAGCGACATCGAGTTGGCAACCCTGTCTAGAAACGGAACTTTTACGTGCATTCCGACATTCCATGTGGAAGAATAAGCACCAAGCCGCTCGATTACATAAGCCCTCGACTGTGGGACAATCCTCACATTCGTAAGAATCAAAAGCAGCACGATGAACAAAACCACAATTAAAGCAAAAATCATTTTGAAATATCCTCCTTATTTTTTTGCAACTTTTAAAGTATTGCCGTCAACGCTTTTTACGACACAAACCTCTCCGCGAGAAATTTCAGAACCGTCCTCGCTGACAGCCGCCCAAAAGACTCCGTTCTTCGCCTTGACCTCGCCCTTTGCAAACGGAGCGATTTTTTTCTCCACGAGAACTTCCTGCCCCTCAAGAGTGTCTATGTTTGTCTTAGTTTTTCCGAGCTTGAGTTTTTTTATCGCGAAAGGCCGTGTGAAGACGATGAGCGCAATCGTAATGACCAGAAAAATCACGATCTGCCAGCGGATCGGAAGATGCGTCATGCTGAAAAAGACCATCAAAAGCGCGCTTATGGCAGCCCAAACCGTAGTGAGCGCAAAGGTCACGGCCTCAATCAAAACAGCCAGAACAAAAATAAAAATCCAAAACCAATAAAAATGGGAAAGAATAAAATCAAACATACAGTAATTCTAACACAAAATCCGGGCGTAGCAAAAAAAATCAAATTCCCAGCACGGTATTTTTTTATGGCACCTGATGGGACAGAAACTAAAGGCCAGTCCGGGCAGGTTCAATTTCCTCCATTAATTTTTCGCTGAAATCTTCTGCCTGACCATCCCAGACTATCTTCCCGTCGGACATCAGAAGAATTCTGGAGCTGACAGCCTTGGCTTCCTCAATATCGTGCGTAACAAGAATTCCGGTAAAGCCCATTTCAGACTGAAGCCGCGTAATCTCACGAGCAAGTTTTTTTCGAAGCGGAGCATCCAAAGCCGAAAGCGGCTCGTCAAAAAGCACAAGCTCGGGATTAACGATCAGCGTCCTCGCAAGGGAAACCCGCTGTGCCTCACCGCCGGAAAGAGTCTCGACATTTCTTTTCTCAAATCCCGAAAGATTGAAAAGCTTCAAAAATTCCTGCGCCCGCTTCCTCGCCTCTTTCTTTGAAAATCCGGAGCACCGGAGGCCATAGGCAACGTTATCAACAACATTCAGATGGGTAAAAAGAGCATGATTCTGAAAAACCATGCCGATATTTCTTTTTCCAGGTGCTTCAAAAGTGATGTCCCGTCCGCCAAGAACGATTTTTCCGCCGTTCCCGCTCTCAAGTCCGGCCAAAATTCTCAGCGTGGTGGATTTTCCAGATCCGCTCGCGCCCAAAATGGCTGTCATCGAACCTTTTTCGCATTCAAAGCTGACATCAAGATAAAAATCGTCCCAGCATCCACGAATATTCCGTGCAGAAAAATAGCTCATTTCCGCCCTCCATCTTTTATTTTGTTCGAAACAGCAAAAAACGCGGCGCAAATAACCGCCAGAATGATTCCGCAGGCGCAGGCCTCGTGAAACTTATATCGCCCCGCAAGCCTGTATGTAAAGAGTGACAGCGTATTAAAATCTTTCAGCGAAAGGACGAGGGGCAGAGCCGTATCGCCAGCACTAAAAGCAAAGCAGAACGTCCACGCACTTATAATTCCCCTCAAGCAATACGGAAAATACAGGAAGAAAACGCTGTCAGATATGCGGCTGGACAAAAGCCTGTCGGCATCAAAAGTATCGTCGCTGAGTTTTGAAAGCTGGGCATAAATCTGCCGGAAAGCAAACGGCCATATCAGCGAAGTCTGCGCAAGTATCAGATGAATCACATTTCCACGCCGAAAAAGAACCATCAGGCCGAATCCCATAACGACGGAAGAAACCGCCATAGGAAGCATGGGCACAACCTTAAAGAAGCGCGAAGGAGACTTTCTCTCCCTGATTTTCAGAAACACCGCGTACACAAAGCCCATGAGAGTCGAAAAAGAAGCGGTCATAAAAGCCGTGGACAAAGTTCCAGACAGGGCAGGCAAAAACTGCCCGGAAGATACAACTTTCGCAAAGCTCGAAAAAGAAAATCTTCCTCCCAAAAAAGACGAGCCAACACCTGATTTTACACTCGTCGTGCAGGCATTAAAAACGATTCCCGCCAGAGGAAAAAGAAAAAATACGACCACAAGGAGCGCGGCAAGAGCAAAAAAAAGCGATTCCCACCTGCCGCGAATCTTCTTAAGCGGAAGCGGAGCCGACAAAAGAGTCTCCGCCCGACTTCCTGCCTTTTTCTCAAGGAACGAATAAGCCCATAAAATCAGCACGGCGATAGAAGTCTCCACGAGAGCCAGCAAAGAAGCAGCGCGAAAATCCAGAGAGGAGCGCGCAGCTTGATAAATCTGAACTTCGAGAGTAGTTCCGCCAACGCTTCCAAAAAGAAGCACGATCATGAAGGAAAAAAAACAGTACAAAAAAACCGGGATCGAACTCGATATGATCGACGGCAAAAGCTGATAAAACGTGACAGTAGCAAAAATGCGCCCTTCTCCAGCTCCCAAAAGCCGCGCGCTGTCAGCCTGATTCTGAGGAAGCCTCGCCCAGCTCTCCGCAACAGTCGCCATTATCAATGGAAAATTATAAAAGCCCTGGGCGATTATTATCCCGGCAAACGAATACAAAAAAGTCAGGAACCTTTTATCGCTGGAAAACAGAGCCATCAGGAATCTGTTTGCGATACCAGACATTCCGAAAAACGTCACATAGCCCAAAGCCATTATCAAAGTCGGGAGGCAAAGCGGAACAGAAGAAAGGGAAAGCAAAAATGACCGCCCGAAAAACCTTCTTCTTGCAACAAAAAAAGCTGCCGGAAGTCCGATCGCAAGAGCAATCAAGAGCGACATGGCAGCCTGAAAAATCGTAAAAAGCGCAATCCGGGCAACAAAAACCACTCCGAAAACATTGTCAGAAAACTCACCCGCTGCATCGCTTCCGTTCAGCACAAGTCCGCCGCCCGAAAACGAAATCGGCAGGGAAAAAGCCGGAGAAAACGAAGCCAGAAGCACAAAAACCGTACCAAGAACCACAAGAGCAAAAAACAAGAGAGAAAAAAAGCAGGCAGCACCTCTGGCAGATTTTCCAACAGAAAAATTCATTCGCTTTCGTCCATTAAGAAAATCTTACTGGGCAAGAATCGCCATAACCTTTTTTACGGCAGCCTCAACCTTCTCAGGATCAGCATCGACAGTCTTTACAGGAACAGGAGCTGCTTTCTGGTAACAGTCAGGGAGAGAGACATTTTTGTTGACAGGATACATCCACTGTGTAAGCGGAAGAGTATTCTGAGCTTCCTCCGAAATCAAAAAATCAAGGAACAGCTTTCCGCCCTTCGCGTTTGGAGCACCACGAACAAGACCCGCGCCCTCAATCTGCATGACATGACCTTCATCAAAAATCAGGGTTTTATAGGTATAGTCATTTTCAAATTCCGCATGATAGGCAGGACTCGTCGTATAGCTGATTACAAGAGGAGCCTCGTTGTTTGTAAAAAGACCGTATCCGGCACTCCAGCCAGAAGCGACAGTCAGGATATTAGGTTTCAAAGCGCGCCAAAAATCAAGATACTTGTCACCAAAGATACCAACAGTCCATGCCAAAAATCCAAGGCCAGGCGTACTTGTGCGCGGATCCATAAGGATCAGACTTTTTTCGTATTTGCTGTTCGTCAAATCTCTCAGAGATCTCGGCGGCTGGACATTTGATTTCGAATTGTAGATTATCGCAAAGTGGCTCCAATCATACGGAGTCAGATACCAGCCATCGGTAAAGCCAGACAGGAAAGGCTGGATGATTTCAGAATCTGCATTTTTCGGCTTGTACTGCACAAAAACATTCTCGGAAATCGCTTTTTTAGCGAGATGATTGTCAATTCCCAAAAGGATATCAGCGGAAGGCTTGTCGTTCTCAAGGACAGCACGGCTCAAAATCTGCCCCGCGTCGCCACAGTCAACAAATTCAACCTCAAGCCCCGTCTTTTCCTTAAAAAGAGAAGCAATCTTCGGTCCAGGTCCCCACTCACCCATAAAACTGTCATAAGTGTAAACCACGACCTTGCTCTGCCTATCGGAAGCATTTTCTTTGCAACCGAAAACTAAAAAACAGAAAACTAAAAAACTAAAAAAACGGATAAAACTTTTTTTCATATTAAAAGGGAGTATATCGAATGTGATTTTATGTTTCAAGAAATTTTTTAAAGATAAAGGGCGTGCCCCTCCGCTTCGCTCCGGGTCGCTACGTCCGAGGCTTGCTGCGCGCGGTACTTCGTACTGACCGCAAGCGGTCACCCCTACCATCGCTCACGCATAGCTCCGAACGAGAGTCGCCTACAAACTTGTCTCACAAGTTTGTTCGCCTGTGGCGACCGGCTCCCTACCA
>CAMVSS010000008.1 GCA_947170195.1 uncultured Treponema sp.
TGTTGTTTTTTTACTCTTCATCTTTAAAACTTTTTTTCACCCCCACTTCTTTTTTTAAATTTTCTTTCCCCCCCCAAACGCGTATCATTTTAGGAATTTTTTTTTCCCCCCCCCCCCCCCCCCCCGTCATTTGTCAAGTGTTTTTTCAGACTTTATCAAGCATCAGAATTGTACAAAAAAAATTAATGGTTGGAAATTGAAACAATTAATCCGCTATAGAATTTTTCGCCTTAAAATTTCATTCGTCCGCGGAAGCTTCGCGCAAGTGTCAATTTATCAGCATATTCGAGGTCGCCGCCGACCGGAAGACCAGAGGCAAGCCGGGTCACTGCTATATCAGGGAAACTGGCAAGCAGACGCTGGATATAAAGAGCCGTCGTATCGCCCTCCACCGTCGGATTTGTCGCAATTATGATTTCTTTGATTGAAGAAGTGCGCACACGCTCAATAAGCTCACGGATTCTCAGCTGGTCAGGGCCGATTCCCTCCAGAGGTGCAATTACACCGCCGAGCACATGGAAAAGTCCGGAAAACTCATGGGAGCTTTCGATGGTGCTAACGTCCTGCGGCTGCTCCACGACGCAGATGACGCTGCGATCGCGCAGGTTGTTTGAGCAAATCGGACACGGATCTTTTTCCGTCCATGCGCCGCAAATCGAGCAGGCATGAATCTTGTCCTGCAGCGTCGCCATTTGTGTCGCGAACTGCCTGACCCATGAGGAATCAGCTTTGAGAATGTAGTTTACCAGCCGCCCGGCTGATTTTTTTCCGATTCCAGGAAGCCTGGAAAATGAACCGGTCAGTTCGTCGATTGCAGTCATCTTATTACAGCCCCGGAATGTTCATTCCGCCGAGAAGAGACGAGGAACGCTGCTTTATCTGTTCCTGAATCTTGTCCATAGCGTCGTGATGGGCTGCAACGATCAAATCCTGAAGCATCTGAACATCGCGAGGATCAACGGCTATCGGATCTATTTTTATTGAAACAAGCTCCATCTTTCCGTTCATAGTAACCTGAACGATATTTCCTCCGGCAGAGCCTGTCACAGAAATCTGGGCAAGCTCTTCCTTCATCTGATTCATTGTACCCTCAAGGTTCTTGAGATTTTTTACCATATCGAAAGGATTCATTGTTTTCCTCCATATTATACTGCCTAAAAATCACCCGAACGGGATTTCTATATTTTTTAGGGAGACTTCGAAAAAAACGAGTTTCTTGAAGTGCTCTTAATCTTCGTCCACAACATCAGAAGCCTGATTCTCTTGTGAAGAAGTGTTCTCTTCCGATTTCTTTGCTTTTTCATCAGCATCCCGCTGAATTTCTTCCGGAGTTTTCTTTGAATGTCCGACAATCTGTCCCCGGAAAGCCTCGCAAAGCATTTTTACCTGTTTTGGTGCAGATTCTTCTATATTTTCCGGCGTCTGCTGCTGAAGAAAATTAACCGAAAAAGTTATCTGTTCGCCGCAGAATGCAGAAAGATATGAAGAAATCTGCTGCGCATGGGCATCAATCTGCATCTTGAGGTATGTGGACTGAACAGTTGCGCTTACGACATTACCATTCTTCGTCCACGCTCCTGTCTGATACAAAGACGAGGCGAGCATAGGAGCGCGCATCGCAAGCTCACGAATCGCGCTTTCCCTGAAATCTGAATCGGTGCCGGCTGTTTGGTCAGGCGGCACAGCTCCGCCGTAACTAAAAGATGGTCCTGTCGGCTGAACCTGCTCGTCGGACGGGGTCGGATCTGGCGGCGCAAAATCTTCATCGAGCTGGGAAGACGGCGAAAACTGCGCGCTCTGCGCGCTTTGCGCGAATGCCGACGTTGCCGATCCCTGCGTTGCAGAAGTTCCCTGGGCGAAAATGTTCGCAGGATGCGAAGAATCGGCTGCCGGAGCTGGCGGTTGATTTGATGCAGCAGGAGCGGTCGCAAGAGACTCAAACACATTGTGAGGCTGCGCGGACGGCGCGCCTACATCTGCCGGAGATGAGGAAACCGGCTGGAATGCCGGCGCGGACGCCGGCTGAGATGCCGAGGCAAATGCATTTGTTGAAGCAAATGCATTTGCCTGAGCGAGCTGAGAAAACTGTGGCGGCGCGCTTCGCTGAGGCTGCTGCTGTGCTGCCTGTGGCATATGCATCAAAGGCGAACCGAAAGAAGCATTTGATGGCTGAGCGTTCGGCATTGCCGCCATTCCCTGCGCATGAGCCGACTGCGCTGCCGGAGCTGAAAGCAGGAGAGATTTTGCCTCGTCAATCGCTTTTTTTACTTCCGCCGGAGAGACATACTGACTCAGCCAGCTCAAGCGGGAAAACGCAAGCTCCAGCTCGTAGCGCGGAGAAAGCGAGTACCTGATGTCGCGGTACAACTGCAGCAAAATAGAAAGCGCCCGCTCCAGCTGAATAGGGTTCCATGCGGAAAGCACTGCCTGGGAATAGCGTTCCCGCGACTGACCGAGCAGGGATTCCTTTGTGACTCCGGCCTTTATGAAAAGAACGGAGCGCAGATAATCCGTACAGTTTGATATAAATTGTTCTATAGAAATGCCGTTCTGCAAAAATTCGTCTATTTTGAGCAGGGCATCCTGAGTCTTATTTGAGGCACAATCTTCGAAAATCGCGTTCAGACGGTCAACGCCTACAAGTCCGAGCTTGTCGCGAATCTTGTCGTATGTGATGCAGTCGCCAGAGAAAGCCGCCACCTGATCGAAGAGCGTGTAGGCGTCGCGCATGGAGCCAGTGGATTCCCGGGCAATCCAGTAGAGTGCTTCTTCCTCCGCCTTGATGCCGATTTCCGCGGCTGCCTGCGCAAGCTGTTCCTTTACGGTGTCGATCGGGACGAGCCGGAAATTGAACTGCTGGCAGCGCGACTTAATTGTGGCAGGGACTTTCTGAAGCTCCGTCGTCGCAAAAATAAAGATTACGTACGGCGGCGGTTCCTCGATTGTCTTGAGGAGCGCGTTGAACGCCGGAGTTGAAAGCATGTGGACTTCGTCTATTATGTAAATCTTGTAGCGTGAGCTTTGCGGAGGAAAGAGAACTTCATCCTTAATCTGGCGCACGTCATTTACGGACGTATTTGAGGCACCGTCTATCTCGATGACATCAGTGCTCTGTCCCTTCGTGATTTCGATACAGTGCTGACATTTTCCGCACGGAGTTGCTGTCGGACCGTTCTCGCAGTTCAATGCCTTTGCGAGGATTCGCGCGGTAGAAGTCTTTCCGCAACCACGTGGTCCCGTAAAAAGATATGCGTGTGCGATTTTATTAGATTCAATTGAATTTTTCAGCGTTTCTGCTACGAATTCCTGCCCTGCAAGACCCGAAAATTCCTGTGGTCGTCGTCTTGTGGCTGTAACCTCGTATGCCATGTTCAAAATTCTCCAAATTTATTTTTCTTTTCTATTAGAATAATGGATTTTATGGACTTTTGATAGAGATTTCTATATCTTAAAAGTATGAATTTTCTTGAAATAAACGACATGACTTTTACTTATCCGCCGGTCGAAGGCGATGTTGATGAGAACGGCAATCAGATTGTGCCGCGTCCTGTATTCGAACATTTTTCCGCAACGCTCCCGTCGGGATTCGTAAGTTTCGTCGGTCAGAATGGATGCGGAAAATCAACGCTGATGCTTCTTTGCGCAGGTCGTCTTGCACCTGATTCAGGAAGCATATCGCTGCTCTCAAAAAATCCTGCGGCGCTGCCGGAAGAAGAAAAAAATCTGCTCGCATCGTTCATCTATCAGAACATGGAATTCGAAACCGAAGACAAGGTTTCAGAACTGCTTTCTCAGGTTTACATGAACGGAAATCTCAAGGGAAATGCGGCCTCAATCCGTGGCGGAAAAAACAAGGATTTGCTCGCAGAAGTGATCGATGTGTTCGAGCTTGAAAATTCTCTCGAAAAAGGACTGTCTCACCTGAGCAAGGGAGAGATCCAGCGCGTTCTGCTGGCATTCGGCATTCTGTACGGAAGCGCGTCACTCTTTATGGATGAACCGCTCTTCGCCCTTGAAAACTATCAGAAAGAAAATGCCCTCGCCTACCTAAAGGAATATGTCCACAAGACTGGCACGACAATCTACATCTCAATGCACGAGCTCGACCTGACGAAAAAATATGCCGACACCGTACTTCTCTTCTACCCGAACCGCGACATGGCGCTAGGCACACCGGAAGAAGTTCTCACACGCGAAGATGTGGAAAAAGCGTACGGAGTACCGTATGCAATGCTCAAAGACCACGAAAATCTGAGCAGGGAATACCTCAATTCATTGAGCGAGAAAAAATGAACATCTGCCTCTTCGAAGCAAAGGAACTGACCCAGACTGATGAAAACTCGTTCACCGGCTGCCTGAAAAAAAAGGACGAGCGCGCCCAGCACATCGTAAAAATTCTCCACAAGACGGCGGGCGGAACGTTCTCGGCCGGAATAATCGGCGGAGCAGCTGGAACAGCAACAATCACCTCAATTGCAGAAAAAGGAAGCGAAAATGAGGGTGAAATTGCGTTCTCATTCGTACCTGAAACTTCGGGGAAGCCCCTCTATCCGCTCACGCTCATAATCGGATTTCCAAGACCGATTCAACTCAGGCGGCTGTTGCGGGACATAGCGGGGCTTGGCGCAAAGAAAGTGATTCTCTGCGGAACGGAGCTGACCGAAAAATCATATCTGGATTCAAATGTCGTCTCCGATGGCAGCGCATACCAGATGCTGCTGGACGGAACGGCTCAGGCTGCGAGCACCCACGTTCCGAAACTCGTTTTCTACAAATCGCTTTCGGAAATGCTCAGGTTTGAAAGCGGCAATGATGGTGACTCAGGAAGCGAAATTCGCGCACGAGAATGGGACATGACATCAAAAATTGCGCTGGACAACCGTCGCGCCACGGAAAGCCTGCACGATTTTCTGAAACAGGAAGGCGCGCACTCGGTCATCGCAGCAATCGGAAGCGAAAGGGGCTGGACGGAAGCGGAACGAGATTTGCTTGAGCAGAACGGTTTTACGCTTTGCAGCATGGGAACGAGAATTTTACGAACCGAAACAGCCGCGACTGTCGCATCATCAATCATACTTGATTCGATGGGCTTTCTTCAGTAAAACAGAACTACGTACTTAAAAACACGAATATGTTTTACGGTCAATTAACTCAGTGGTAGAGTGCTACCTTCACACGGTAGAAGTCACTGGTTCGAATCCAGTATTGACCAATCCACTTGTCACCTCTACACCTGCCTTTATCAACCTCTTTAATATCAAGTGCGGAAATGTTATACTAAGAGGCTTTTGTTATTATGGAGGAATTTAATGTTTGATGAAGGTTTTGTCGGAATAAAAAAGAGAATTCTTTCTCCGACAAAAAGGGATATTTTTTTTGCCCTGCTTATTTTTATTGCAGCCCCATTGTTGATAGTTTTTTTAGCCCATATTCCTTTTCTTCAGAACATCTTAATAAACACAGCCTCTTCAGTCCTAGGCAAAACTCTTGATGCAGAACACTGGCATTCTTATATGAACGAAATTTCAGTTTTGTTCTTTTTCGAAATGGCAGCCGCTTTTGTAATTCTGACACTAATTCATTATTTTCTGCTCGATGACGACAAGAATTTTCTTGTTCTGCCAGAAAAAATCAAAAATGCGCTTCCGAAAAATTTAGCGACTTACCTTGTATGGGCTTTTTTCATCCTGACTTCCGCAATTTCATTCATAACAGTTTTGAACCACGAGCCATGGGGCGACGAAATGATTGCCTGGAAGTTCGCCAGAGAAAAATCAATCCCGGAACTCTTTACGCTTATGAGGTACGAAGGCCATTTCCTTCCGTGGTATATGCTCCTGATGCCGTTCGCAAAAACAGGATGCTCCGAGCTTTGGCTGTGCCTTGTATCCTGGACCATCAACACAATCGCAAATTTTATTTTTGTAAAAAAAGCTCCTCTCAACGCACTTGCTAAAATCATAGTCCTGTTCACGACTCCGTTTCTGTTCTGGAATCCTGTTGTTGCCCGCCCGTACGTGCTGATTTCACTGATTTTCTTCCTGATTGGGAGCTTGTACGAAAAACGAAATGAAAATCCAATTTGGTTTGCCATATGCATAGCTTTTCTTGCAAACACTCACGCATATATAGAAGGTGTGGTCGGCATACTGAGTCTCTTCTTTTTTATTGAAGATATCATCATTCCATGGAAAAATTATTCTTCCCGCCAGAAAAAGCTCCATCTGGCGGCCTTGGCAATAATTCTTGGGGGAGTCCTTTTTGCTTTGGCTCAGGTAGCTCCGGCCTTTATTTATTCTCCGCTTTTGGTTTCTGAGGCAAGCCACGCACCAGGATTTGAATCATTTAACTATTTCTTTACTTCATCGGGCTTTACTACAGCTCCGCAAAAATACACTTTCATAGCCCTCATTATGGCCACATTTTTGTATTTGGCATGTACGTCCATAAAGGGATTCTTTTTGCTTTTTGCCTCATATCTTTACATGGGACTTTTCTGCATACTTATTTATAATGCATCAATTCCCAACAGAGCACTTTTATGGTTTGTCATTCTGATTTTTTCTCTCTGGCTCTCTTCCGGGGTTTCCATCCGAAAAAAATCAATCATAATCATCGTTTTCTCAGCGCTCCTGATTTCGCCTCAACTCACGATTTATGACATAAAAGAGCCTTTTGGTTCTCCAAGGAATACAACGGAATACATTAAAAAAAATTATCCGGAAGGTACTAAAGTTTTTTTGAGCATCAATACAGAGGTTGATTTATATTATCCTGACACACATTCTTACACCGAACTTCCGGACTATGTCGCTTCATGCGCAGGCACAGATTCGCAGACAGTTCTTTTTGTAAGTCTTGATAAGGATATATTCTATAAAGATACATTGATTGCAGTCAGCAAGAATGCATCGATTAAATTTGTAAAAAAAATAAAAGGAGTTGTATGGGCTGATTTAAATATCTATGAGATAAGCCCGAACAGCACCAAATAAAAAGAGTAAAAATGAAAAAAATAGTTGTTATCGTAGCCGGTCCTGCAGGTCTGACGGCAGCATACGAACTGCTTGATAAATCCACTGGTTACGAGGTCACAGTCCTTGAGGAAAGCTCCTCTTTAGGAGGAATTTCACGGACTGTAAATTACAAAGGCAACCGTATGGACATGGGTGGCCACAGATTTTTCTCAAAAGTGCCGGAAGTAAACGAATGGTGGCAGAAAATGCTTCCAAAGCAGGGGTCGCTTTCATTCGATGACGCAGTGCTTGGCAGGAACGGGCTTCTTGAAGAGGGCGGACCGAATCCCGAAAAAGAAGACAGGGTTATGCTTCTCCGCAACAGGATGTCAAGAATATTCTTTAACCGCAGATTTTTTGATTATCCAATTTCGCTCAAATTTGAAACTTTCAAGAACATGGGGCTGTTGACAACGATTACAGTCGGGTTCAGCTACATAAAAAGTGCGATTTTCAAGCGTAAAGAAAATTCTCTGGAAGATTTTTACATCAACAGGTTCGGAAAAAAATTATATTCAATGTTTTTCGAGAACTATACGGAAAATCTTTGGGGACGACATCCTTCCTGCATTTCTCCAGAATGGGGTGCGCAGCGCGTAAAAGGCCTTTCGATTGTTGCGATTCTCAAGGATATGTTCGGAAAACTTTTCAATAAAAAGAACCGAAAGGTCGAAACTTCTCTTATTGAGTCATTCTCTTATCCTAAACTGGGGCCGGGCCAGCTTTGGGAAATCACAGCTTCTGAAATCACGAAAAGGGGTGGAACAATCATTCAGAACGCATCAGCTGTCGCCATCCATAAAAACGAGAATAACAATATCACTTCTGTCACATACCGAAAGGATGGAGCAGACGTGACCATTGACTGTGATGCTGTTATTTCATCAATGCCGCTCAAAGATTTGGTTTCTGACATGAACAACGTTCCACAGGAGATCAGTGAAATTGCGTCAGGTCTTCCGTATCGCGATTACATGACTGCAGGAGTGCTCCTGAAATCCCTCAATCTTAAAAACAAAACTTCTGTAAAGACTCTTGGTGGAATCATTCCGGACAATTGGATTTATATTCACGACCGAACAGTAAAAATAGGACGTATTCAGATTTACAATAACTGGTCGCCCTACATGGTAAAAGATGTTGAGCACACCGTCTGGATCGGACTTGAATATTTCTGCAATGAGGGAGATTCGCTGTGGTCTCTCTCCGATGATGATTTTGGAGATCTCGCCATCAATGAAATCAAAAAACTCTCTCTTATCTCCAACAAATCTGATGTTCTTGATTTTCATGTTGAACGGGTAAAGAAAGCTTATCCGGCATACTTTGATACTTATGCAAAAATCGACAGGCTTAGAGACTATCTGGATACAATTCCAAACTTGTACTGCGTAGGTCGAAACGGTCAGCACAGATACAACAACATCGATCATTCCATGTGCACGGCTTTTGAGGCTGTAAAAGCAATCCTTTCCGGCACGACTGACAAATCCACAATTTGGAATGTAAACACAGAAAAAGAATACCACGAAGAAGCAAAATGAAAGAGCTGATTTCTTTAATTCTTCACTTTGATTTTCAAAAACTCTTTTTCGCCCAGACACAGAACAGCATAATTCAATTCTTCCGATATGCTTTTGTCGGAGGAATTGCAACGGTTGTAGACTGGGGAGTTCTCTTTTTACTGACGCGGGCCGGAATGTATTATCTGATTTCTGCTGTTTTTGGATTTTTTTCCGGACTTGCTGTTAATTTTATTCTTTCAAAATGTTTCGTATTTAACGGAATGAAAACCTGCGCCTGCAAAGCAGTTGAGTTCGCTGTTTATGCGGCAATAGGGGCCATGGGACTTGGCTTTACGCTTGGAATCATGTATGTGCTCACAGAAATATGTCATCTTTTTTACATGCTCTCAAAAGTGACTTCAACTTTGATTGTTCTTTTTTGGAACTATGCCGCCAGAAAAAAGATTTTATATCGCTTCGAGCAAAATCAATAAGGGAGTTTGCAGTTTTTTTAGAAAGACACATTCTCCCTGCTGTTGTTACGAAAAACAAATATTGATATAATCGTTTAATTTTACTTTTTTGTTTTACACAACATATTTATTTCATGGGAGAAAATCATGGCATTTTATTTTTCTGAACCTTCACACACATTCGGTGAATATCTTCTGGTTCCGGGATATTCAAGTGAAAACTGCATTCCGGACAATGTAAGCCTCCGCACTCCGCTGGTTCGCTTTAATAAGAAGGCTGGTGAAGAATCTCCTTTAAGCATGAACATTCCGATGGTTTCTGCTGTCATGCAGGCTGTTTCTGATGACAAGATGGCAATCGCACTCGCAAAAGAGGGCGGAATCAGCTTCATTTTCGGAAGCCAGTCAATCGAGGATCAGGCCGCAATGGTTGCCAGGGTAAAGGCATACAAGGCAGGTTTCGTAACTTCTGACTCAAACATCCGTCCTGACCAGACTCTTGAAGAAGTAATCGCGCTAAGCGAAAAGACTGGTCACTCAACGGTTGCCGTAACTGAGGATGGAAGCGCAAACGGAAAACTTCTCGGAATCATCACATCGAAAGATTTCAGAATCGGTCACTGCCCGGCCGGTTCAAAAGTAAAAGATTACATGACGGGACTTTCTGACCTCGTTACAGGAAAAGACGGAATCACACTGAGCGAGGCAAACGACATCATCTGGGAGAAAAAAGTAAATCAGCTCCCGATCGTGGACAAAAACGGAAATCTCATAAGCCTCGTCTTCCGAAAGGATTACTCAACCCACGCAGAACACCCGCTTGAGCTTCTTGATTCAGCACACCGATACGTCGTCGGAGCCGGAATCAACACGAGAGACTACATGGAGCGCGTACCGGCTCTCATCGCGGCAGGTGCTGACGTATTCGTTCTGGATTCAAGCGAAGGATATTCTTACTGGCAGGAAAAAGCTCTCAAAGACATCCACGAAAAATTCGGCAAGGACATAAGAGTCGGAGCTGGTAACGTAGTTGACGCCGAGGGGTTCAACTTCCTCGCAGATGCCGGAGCAGATTTCGTAAAAATCGGTATCGGCGGCGGCTCAATCTGTATCACCCGCGAACAGAAAGGTATCGGACGCGGACAGGCAACAGCTACAATTGAGGTTGCAAAAGCTCGCGACGAATACTACAAGAAGACCGGAATCTACATCCCGATCTGCTCTGACGGCGGCATCGTACATGACTATCACGTAACGCTTGCTCTCGCAATGGGCGCAGACTTCGTCATGCTCGGACGCTACTTCGCACGCTTCGAAGAATCTCCATCAAACAAACTCGTCGTAAACGGCAACTACGTAAAGGAATACTGGGGAGAAGGCTCAAACCGCGCCCGAAACTGGCAGCGATACGACCTTGGCGGCAAAAAATCAATGGCATTTGAAGAGGGCGTTGATTCATACGTTCCATACGCAGGATATCTGCATGACGGTGTCGGCATGACCCTCAAAAAGGTCGTTCACACCATGTGCAACTGCGGCGCGCTTTCAATCCCTGAGCTTCAGGAAAAAGCAAAGATCACGCTCGTAAGCGCAACGACAATCAGCGAGGGTTCTGCCCACGACGTCGTTGTACGAAACACATCAATACAGAGCTAAGACGATTGAGCAAGTTTCGAAAGTCTGTAACTTTTGAAACATTGCTTACAAAAAAAGACCGTGCTTTCAGAAAATCAATCTGGAAACATGGTCTTTTTTTTTATTTTCGATAGTTGAGGCTGCCTAATCTGTAGCTTTTGAAATTTAGTCAGAGATTTGAAACAGCCTCAGTTTTCTATGGGAACTTCGAAAATGCGACGTTCTAACTCTTGCTATTTTCAAGAGTTAGAACTCGGCAGCACATTCGAAAAATCGCTGAAAGCGAGTTTTTCAAAGTGCCACTATTTCAGTTCAGGCTTGAAACCGAGGACAACTTCAGCCGTCGCATATTTTTTTGCCTCCGCATCTGTCATCTGAGGGCGTGAAGCATCTGCACCGGCTCCTGTATTCTTGTACTCACGGAAGAAACACTTCGCAGCCGTGTTTACGCTGTCCCAATCACCCCAGGCGACTTTATCAACGATGTTGTCAATCTGACAGTGCTGGTAGACAGTCTTTGCAGGAACTCCATCGACAGTCGCAGAGCCGCCGGTCCAAGTTCCCCTTCCGATCATTACTTTTTTTGTTGCGAGAGAAAGAGCATTAGCACCGGTTATGAGACAATTGTTGAATACAAAACCGTTCGCGTAGTCAGCGGTTGATTTGTATCCGGTATCAGGATTTGCAGCCGCCACGATGATGCATCCGGTCGGGTAGTTGTAGCTGTAAATCATACAATTGTCAAAGAACGCAGTCGCGCCGCCACAGATGTAGTCTCCGAAACCTTCAATGTAGCAATTCTTAGCGTAGATTCGTCCTGAACGCCAGTAGAGAGTGTCCTGCTGACCGAGGAAGAGACAGTTTTCGAGGTAGCAGCGGTCAACTCCCTTGAGGGCAAGAGTGATAGAACGCTTTTCCGAGCTTCCCCAGAGCGCATTCCATTCCGCACCTTTGTTGTAGAACGTGATGTTCACAGCGTTAAAGTAGCAGTTTGCCGGCGGATCCTGAGGAATTGAAACAGCACCGCCAACATTATCAGCACCCTTAGGCAGGAAGTTGACTTCCACGAGGAGGTTTCCGTCGATTGATCCGGTATCTGCCTCATATCCGTAAATGACAGTCTTGGCCGGATCAGTTCCAATCAGGCTGATTCCAGGTTTCGTAATCACAAGTTTTTCGTAATAGAAACCAGGAAGAATCTTGATTGCAGAATTCTCAGGAACGGCCGCGATTGCCTCAGCGATTGTCTTGTATGCGCCGTCCTTTCCTGTCGGCTCGACAGTTGCCGCAAACGCCATCTCCGGCACAACAGGCGTCGGATTGATGACTTTAGTTGAGTCAGCACGGGTAAACGGAAGTTTGTTCAGCTTGAGAGCCTTTCCTGTAATCGTTGAAGTGTCGTAGAACACAGGATCCTTTGAATTTACTTCCGGTCCCTGAATGTTGATTCCGGCAGGCTTTTTCGCAGGGCGTTTGCTCTCAGGCGGGCGATCGTTCGTGATTTTCGGATTCGAAACAAGGTCAGCCTTGAGCTTTTTTCCCATATCTTCGAGAGACATTCCGCTTACATCCTCGTCGATTACAGTGAGGAAATATGCGTAGCGGCCGAATGCGTTTGTCGAGCCGTCGTTGTCGCCGAATTCAAGATAATTTCCTTTTCCGAGCATCATGTCCCAGTTGAATTTTGACGTGTCGAATTCAGGATGATCAGGATTTGCGGCAAAATCAGTACGCTCGGCGCAGATGTCCGAGTGACGCTTTACGCCGTCGATGAAGATTTCTGCCTTCATGTTCTGCGGACCGCCAGAAAGATCGAACACTATGCGGTAATCATGCCAGTCAGTTACGATGTCTCCCGGTCCCTCAGGAAGGCGGAGACGTGACATGCTCTTTGAGCCTTTTATCTGGTTTGAAGAATTGTGACGGATCAAAGTCTGCCATGCGCCGTTCTGAACGAATGCGTACAGGATGCCGTATGGGGTTGTCGGGCTGTCCGGGTCATAAGATCCCTGAGCCTTAAAAATCAGCGTGATGAGTTTTTCATTTCCGGTGAGCGGAAGCATGATAGCGTCCTGCTTGCCGTCAAGCGTGCTGAATCTCAAAACTTTTTTCTTGTTGATGTCAGCGTCGAGCAGAGAAAAGTGCTCTTCGTACGAATTTGAGACTTGCCATCCGGCCTTGTTCAAATCTTTCAGAACATCTTTCGGACTTCCGTTTCCTGGAAGGTAAAGGTTCCAGCCGGAAACCGGCTTTAAATTACGCTTTATTTTTTTAGCAGCGGTAAATGCAGGCAGCGCGCATGATGCGGCAATAAGGGCTGCAAGCACGACCTTCAACGATTTTTTCATTAAAATCCTCCTCCAAATTTTTATGAAATCATTTTTATTGTAAATAGTATCGTTTTGATTGTCGAGTTCGAGCAGCGCGCAGAGTTAAAACGAATCAGACTATCTTTTGTCTTTTGAAGATTTCCATTAAGATTATTCGCAGAGGAAAAAAATCATGGCAAAACCGCTTATCTGTCTTTGTCTGACAGGAAAAACGCTCGACGAAGATTTAAAAATTATTGAACAGTACAAGCAGTACATCGATCTGGTTGAACTCCGGGTCGATTTTCTTGATGAAGACGAAAGGCTGAAAATCCGGGACTTTCCGACAAAAGCCGGATTCCCGTGCATTCTGACAATCCGACGTGTGATTGACGGCGGACAGTATGCGGACGGAGAAGCAGCCCGAACGACGCTCTTTGCGCGCGGACTTGCTTTTGCGAACGAAGACTATTCAAAAAATTTTGCGTACGTTGACTTTGAGGAAGATTTTCACATTCCGAGCCTTCAGGATGCCGCTCTCGCTTACGGAACAAAAATCATCCGTTCGTACCACAACATGAAAGAGCCGGTAAAAAATATTGCGGAAAGGCTCAAGAAAATGAGCACGTCAAAATTCGAAATTCCGAAGATTGCGTTCATGCCGCATTCCCTCAGAGACGTAACCGATCTGTACATCGCGATGAAAGATTTCAAAAACAGCGATCAGATTATCTGCGCAATGGGTCCGATAGGTCTTCCGACACGAATTCTGGCAGAAAGATTCAATTCATTCCTCACCTACACTTCGCCTGCCGAACTTATTGATAATCTCAGGGATATCGGGCACGTGGATCCAAAAACTCTCGATACGCTTTATCACTTCCACAAAATCGATGATTTTACGAAGCTTTTCGGAATCACAGGCTGGCCGTTGAAATACACTTCAAGTCCTAAGATTCACAACGAGGGTTTCGCAAAAACAAATCAGAATGCTGTATACATTCCGTTCAAGGCGGAGAGCGCAGATGACGCTTTTGACTTCGCTGAAAATCTCGGCATAAAAGGATTTTCTGTCACAATTCCGCACAAAGAGAATATCATCAAGGATTTAAAGCTTGTCGACAGAAAGGTCGAGCTGATCGGAGCATGCAACACAGTAATCAACAAACACGGAATCTGGACAGGCTACAACACTGACTGCGACGGATTCGCAAGGGCGCTTCTCGAATTCACAGGGCTGCAGGACCTCAAAAAGCTGAAAATTTCCATTATTGGAGCCGGAGGAGCGGCAAAAGCCGTTGCCTATGCTGTAAAATCCCTCGGTGGAAAAGCCTGCGTGTTCAACAGAACTCTTTCAAAAGCACGCGACATAGCTGAAAAATACGGCTTCGACTACGAATTCCTTTCGCTGAGCGGAGTCACCAAAATGTCGCGATACAACGACATAATCGTCCAGACAACTTCTATAGGAATGGGGTCAAAGGACAAATCAAACGAACGAAATGATCCTATCTGGTTCTACGAATTTGCCGGAACAGAGATGGTTTACGACATCGTTTATGAACCAGAGGAAACACCGATGCTCGTCCGCGCAAAAAAGGCGGGCTGTCGAATTCACAACGGATTTACGATGCTGAAATATCAGGGAGAAGAGCAATTCAAACTTTTTACAGAGGTATACAAAAATGACTGAACTAAATCAAAAAGAGCAGAAAGTGCTCGCCGCTACGACTGCGATCGACACTTTAATCAATCAGAAAAAAATTTTCTCAGGAATGAAAATTGGTCTCGGAACAGGCAGTACGGCTCTTCCAGCTGTAAAACGCCTCGCGGAGCGCATTGCTGACGGAACTCTTGAAGATATAAAAGCTGTTGTCACCAGCTTCCAGACAGAAAATTACTGCAAGGATCTCGGAATCCCTGTATACACGCTCAACGACCGCGCGATTGACGGCGAGCTGGACCTTGCGATCGACGGAGCTGATGAAATCGACCCTAAAAACAATCTGATTAAAGGCGGCGGAGCTGCACATCTCCTTGAAAAAATCGTTGAATACAATGCAAAGGAACTCGTGATCGTTGCCGATGAATCAAAAGCGGTTCCTCACATGGGAACAAAATTCCCGCTTCCTGTCGAAATCATAGGCGGAGCACGCCGCTCTGTAGAAAAAAAGCTGAACGCGATGGGAGCAACCTGTGTGCTCAGAGAGGGTGTGCGCAAGTGCGGTCCGGTAATCACCGACAACGGCAATCAGATTCTTGACTGCACATGGCAGAATCCGGTCGATCCTGCAAAAATGGAAGAAGAAATAACAAAAATCGTCGGAGTGGTTGAGGTAGGTTTCTTTACAAAACTGCGACCGACCGCTTTCATTGCCCACGCTGACGGAAAAGTCGAGATCAGATAGAAAATTGAGGCTGTTTCGAAAGTCAAGACGGACTTTTGAAACTCGCTCAATTTGTGAGGGAAAACGAAACTCTTTCGCAAAAGGTTTCTTTTTCCCTCACGCACCTTTTTTCTTCCAAAGGCTACTTCAGAAGTCTGTCGAGGGTGTTATCTTTCTGACGCCAGTTCTTGTCGACTTTTACCTGCAAATCGAGGTCAATCTTATAATCAAATATTTTGCGCAGCTGTTTCATGCTTTCAAGCCTGATGGTTTTTATCATCTGCGCGCCTTTTCCGATTACTATGCCTTTCTGACTTTCTTTTTCGACGCAGAGAAATGCGCGGCACCACATTTTGCTAGGCGTTCGCATCTCCATGTCGGCAATCTGGACATAAACCGAATGAGGAACTTCCTGCTCCAATCTGTTAATCGCCTGCTCGCGAATGACTTCCGCAATTCTGAAATCAACTTCCTGATCCGTATAGAATTCCTCTGAATACAAGTGAGGTCCTTCCTCAGCCATGTCATACAAAGCCTTGAGGACTTCGTTGATGCCCCTGTCTTCCTTTGCGGACATTTCCAAGATACGGTTTTCCGGAACATCCGGAAGGTTTGATTTTATGAATTTTCTTGCGTGATCCTTGATGGCGCGGCTTTCGTCGATTTTGTTGAGCGCGATGACGAGCTTTTCCTGATGTTTTTCCAGAAGCTCAGCGATCAGCCGCTCTTCCTCCGCACATGTTCGCGTAGAATCTATTATATAGAGGATAAGATCAGAATTTTCGAGCTGGTCGGCGACGATGTTCCTCATGCGGAGGTTCATTTTTTTCTCAGAGTCGTGATATCCGGGCGTGTCGATAAAGACAAGCTGCCCGTAAGAAGTGTTCACAATTCCACGGATTGCGTTTCGCGTCGTCTGAGGCATTGCGCTTACGATCGAGACAGGCTCACCAGCCGCCGTGTTCAGAAAAGTAGATTTTCCGGCAGACGGTCGCCCAATAATCGTAACGAGCGCTGTCTTAGGACCTACCGGTGGCTGCTCCGGGAGCGGTGCTTCAGTATTTTCAGTCAGTTTTTCTTCTGCCATACAAATTTCCCTTATACCCTGAACATCAGATCGATGTAGCTCGGGTACGGCTTGTATTTTTCTCCAAGGATTGGCTCAATCTCGTCCGCTATTTTTCGTGTCAGTTCCATCTGTGGAATTACCTTGTCGGCATAAGCACGGGCCTGAGCCGCAACGTCTTCGATTTTTTCAGCATCGGCATGAATGCGCGCAAGTTTCTTCGCCTCAGCGTCGAGCTTGTCTGCGAGAGAACTGATTTCCTTGAGCACGTTTACCTGAGCCGAACATTTTGCCCCGGAAACGATTCCCATTACCTTTGCTGCGCTGTCGGCAACATCGTTCATGAAAGTATAGCTTGCCGGAAGAATGTCGCGGTAAATCATGTCGAGCATAGTGTTTGCTTCGATGTTGAGCGTCTTTGAGTATTTTTCGAGCTTGATTTCATGATGGCTTCGCATCTCAACTTCGGTATAGACACCATACTTGCTGAACATTTCGATGTTCTGCTTGTCGAGATAGTGTTCCATTGCGTCAGGGAGTGTCTTGAGGTTCATCAATCCGCGTTTTTCAGCCTCTTTTACCCATTCATCATCGTAGCCGTTTCCATTGAAGATGATCTTCTTGTGCTCTTTTATGGTCTTCTTGATGAGTTTCTGCAAATCTTCGTTCAAATCTTTTGAGCCTTCAAGCTTTGAGGCAAATTCATCGAGTGTCTCCGCAACAATCGTGTTGAGGACGACGTTCGGGCCGGAGATTGAAAGCGAAGAACCGAGCGAACGGAATTCGAATTTGTTTCCTGTGAATGCAAACGGAGATGTTCTGTTTCGGTCTGTCGTATCTTTTGGAATTCCAGGCAAGACAGAAACGCCGATCTTCATCTTTTCCTTTGATTTCTGAGAGTAAGGAGTTCCGTTTTCGATTGAGTCGAGTACGGCCTGCAATTCATCACCGATAAACATCGAGATAATTGCCGGAGGTGCTTCGTTTGCTCCGAGTCGGTGATCGTTTCCTGCGGACGCGACGCTGTCCCGCAGCAAATCCTGATGCTTGTCAACGGCCTGAATGACCGCCATCAGGAAGAGAATGAACTGGGCATTTTCGCGCGGAGTTTCTCCCGGTTCGAGAAGGTTGAATCCGTCGTCCGTGCTCATGGACCAGTTGTTGTGCTTTCCGCTTCCGTTTACGCCTTCGAACGGCTTTTCCGCAAGGAGACAGTACAGGCCGTGCTTTAGCGCAACCTGCTTCATAAGCTGCATCGTGAGCTGGTTCTGGTCCGCGCTCAGGTTCGTGGTGGCAAAAATTGGAGCCATCTCGTGCTGAGCCGGAGCGACTTCGTTGTGCTTTGTCTTGCTCAAGATTCCGAGCTTCCATAGCTCGGTGTCCAAATCAGCCATGAACTCGGCGATGCGCGGCTTGATTGAGCCGTAATAGTGGTCGTCCATTTCCTGACCTTTAGGCGGCATCGAGCCGAAAAGCGTTCTTCCAGTGAAGATTAAATCTTTTCTCTGTTCCCAGAGTTTTTTGTCGATTAAGAAATATTCCTGTTCCGGACCTACAGTTGTGACGACACGTTTTGCGCTTGTGTTGCCAAAAAGTCGGAGTATTCTGAGAGCCTGCTTGTTGAGGACCTCCATTGAACGGAGAAGCGGCGTTTTTTTGTCGAGTGATTCACCTGTGTAAGAGCAGAATGCGGTCGGAATGTAGAGCGAGCCGTCCTTAATGAACGCGTAGCTGGTCGGATCCCACGCGGTGTAGCCGCGAGCTTCGAATGTAGCACGGAGTCCGCCGCTCGGGAAAGACGAGCCGTCAACCTCGCCCTTTACAAGCTCCTTTCCGCTGAATTCCATGATCACACCGGATCCGTTCGGAGAAATGAAGCTGTCATGCTTTTCGGCAGTAAGTCCGTTGAGCGGCTGGAACCAGTGCGTAAAGTGAGTCGCTCCCTTTTCGACAGCCCAGTCTTTCATGGCGTTTGCGACGACGTTTGCAACCTCAAGTTCCAGCGGAGAGCCTTGCTGGATTGTTTTTTTGAGTGATTTATACGTTTCCTTAGGGAGACGTGCTCTCATCACATCGTCATTAAAAACCATGCTTCCGAAAATTTCTGGTACGGACATTTTATGCTCCATTTTTTATTAATATGGACACCGCATGGATGCGGTGTAAGATTAATTAGGACCAAAATTACAGGAGGTGATTTTGGCTCTTATTTTTCTTTGTGTCTCTTATCAAGCTCGTTATAGACATCCTGCCATGTGACGCCCTCTTTATATAGAAGAACGCTCACGAAATAGAGCAGGTCGGCAGCTTCCCATACGACATCTTCTTTTGACTCAGCTTCATCGCAAAGTTCTTCCGCCTCTTCCATAACCTTTTCCCTGACACGCTTTGCATCAAGGGTTGCCGTGTAACTTCCCGGCTTCGGATTTGCAAATCTTTCTGCAATCGTGCCATACAACCGCTCAAGATTTGATTTTGCGTCAGCTTCCGAACCGAAACATGTGTAGCTTCCTGTATGGCACACGCCTCCGTGCGGAAGAACCGTCGCCAGAACAGTGTCGCGGTCGCAGTCAGCGCGCATCTTTATAAGCTCAAGGAAGTGTCCGCTTGTCTCGCCCTTTGTCCAGAGAGTGTTACGAGTGCGGCTGAAGAAAGTAAGTTTTCCAGTTTCAAATGATTTTTCGAAAGCAGCCTTGTTTGAATACCCGAGCATCAAAACTTCGCCTGCCGGACTTTGTGCGATTACAGGAATCATTCCATTTACTTTTTCAAAATCAAGACAACTGATGAATGCATCCTGAAGATTTACTTTGCCCGTATACAGAGCCATTCCAAGCTGAACATCGCATCCGAGCTTTTCAAGCTCAGCGATCTGCTCGACGGTGTTTACTCCGCCCGCAACAACCACGCGACAGGTAACTGATTTTCTAAGTTCTTCGCAGGCCTTCATGTCAGTTCCCTGCATGCAACCTTCTTTTTCGACGCAGGTAAAAAGAAGCTCGGAACAGTATTCTTCCGCCTCACGTGCACCTGTAATAAGAGGAACATTCAGAGTTTCTGTCCAGCCTTTTACAGCGATTTTTCCGTTGATGGAATCCACTGAAATTATTATTCGCTGCCTGCCGATTGTTTTAACAAGCTCTTCCAGAAATTCTTTGTTGAGAACTGACTGACCCGGCTTCGGATCAGGATTCCATGCAGCCGAACCGATTATTACTTTTTCTGCGCCAAGGGAAATCAATTCCCTGGCTTTTTTTGCCGTACGGATTCCACCGCCGACACGAACGTTTCCATGACGAAGCAAATGTTTTAAGAGAGCAGTATTTTTTGTATTTCCTTTTTCGTCTGTGTTGCGCAACGCCTGATCAAGGTCGATGATTGCAACTTCACCATACTTGTTGAATTCAGAAATCAAAGAATCAGCATCATCACGCTGGATAACAAGCTCTTTGCCGTTTTTAAGCTGGACTACGTGTCCGTCCTTCATGTCAATAGAAGCGATAACCATGGATGCAATTATATCAAAATGATGTATAATATACAAATAAGTAAAAAACGACCGTCATTACGGTCTTATCAGGAGGCTTGCAAAAAAGCACGTCCGTGTGCTTTTTTGCGCGGCCGAGTTCTTGCCGTTGGCAACAACTCGCTATCCGTTGCCTCCGTGCAACGCCGCTAACGCGGGGTTTTTAAAGGAGTAATAATGAAAAAACTTGTTTCTCTTGCTGCTGTTTTTTCCATCGGACTTTCGCTCATCGTTGCCGGTGAAAACGACTACGTAAAACGCGAAATCAACGCCCATGAACGCTGCCTTCCGACATTCGTCGAGGCATTAAAATCCAGAATGACTTTCTCCCTCGGCTGGAAAGACGGATCTGATCCCGCCGCATGGAAAAAAACGGGACTCGCAAAAGCCCGTGAGCTCATCATACAGAACGAAGACAACACGCCGTTCGACATGGTCGTCCTCGAAACAGAAAAACGAAAGGGCTATGTTGCTCAGAAAGTTGTGTTCAACATCAGCGCGGAAAGCCGCGTGCTCGCATATCTCCTCATTCCAAACGGAAAGAAGAACCAGACATTCCCGGCAGCACTCATGCTCCACGACCACGGCTCAAACTTCATGATCGGCAAAGAAAAGATGGTAAAGCCGTTCGGAAAAACTGACGAAGACAAAGATCGGCTCAAGAAAGCCGAGGACTGGTCAAAAACTTATTTCTCAGGAAATTTCCCTGGCGACGAGCTTGCGAAGCGCGGTTACGTCGTACTCAGTTTCGACGCATTCGGATGGGGCGACCGCTCAGTAAAGGGATTCCGCACAGAATCTCAGCAGAGCCTTGCATCAAACCTGTTCAACATGGGAACAAGTTTCGCCGGAATCATCGCGCAGGAAGACTGCCGAGCTGCGAAATTCCTCGCATCGCTTCCTCAGGTAGACAAATCACGAGTCGCATGCGTCGGATTCAGCATGGGCGGATTCCGCTCATGGCAGCTTGCCGCAATCAGCGACGACATCACTGCGGGAATCTCGGTTTGCTGGATCGGAACCATGAAAGACCACATCGTAGAGGATGACGGTCAGCTCAAGGGAAACAGCGCATTCAGCATGCTCCACCCGACAATCGCAAAATTCCTCGACTACCCTGACGTAGCGGGTCTTGCAGCTCCGAAACCGATGTATTTCGTGTCAGGTGACCGCGACGGTGTAAACCCGGTTGAGGGAACCAAAAACGCATACGAAAAAATGCACAAAATCTGGAAAGCAAACGGCGCAGATGACAAGCTCGTCACAACTCTGACACCAGGTCTGACGCACTCATACCCTGCGGACCAGCAGAAGCTGACTTATGATTGGCTCGACGACATTTTCAACAACAAATAGCCGTTCCGACTGACAGAAACAATTATGGGGAGCTTCGAAAAAATCTCTGAAAGCGTTTTTTTTGAGGCGCCCTTATTCGATAATCAGGTATTCCTGATTGAAATCCTTGAGCATGTCCGGATTTTTTTCGGCTTCCTCAAGGATTTTTTTTGCGATTCCGTCCCCGATGACAAATTCCCTCACCCTCTCGAACGGCACCCGATTTATTGCGGGACAAGTATTTTCAAGCATCACTTTGAGCGCGCCGTCTTTTCTGCAGGCTCGGAGCGGCCATATCGAGCAGTCGAACGGCTTTTCATCTGAATCAAGAATGCATCCGCGCTCAGAATCGAGGAACGGACAAGCAGCTTCTTCTTCCGGATCATCAGTTTTATAGGCATCATCAAGATTGACCGTATAGCTGTTTTTTGCCGCCGGCTTGAACACGGCGTGAGGATATTTTTTTTCGAGCAGATTTTTTTGTTTCTCGGAGAAAATCGGAGTCTCCCACAAACTTTTTCGCCTGAACGAGCAGCAGAATTTACACGCCGCGCAATCTTCAGAAGAAAGAATCTTTGAAAGCATTTTTCAACGCTCCTTATAAACATTCCGCATCAGCGGCATTTCATGCAGGCAACGAATTAGGCAGTTTCAAAACTAACAGACTTTTGAAACTTGCTTGAATGCCAGCCCTTCTGCGAACGATTTTTACGCGATTTCTCCATAAAATTTATCCAGAAGAATATCGGGATGATATGACAGTTTCGCCTTTCTGAGCCCTTCAACGCCCATATCTTCCTCGCGGTTCAAATATGTAAAATCCGGGCACGCATTTGCAAAACACCAGTTGATTGCGGCATACGCTCCGTCCACGGCAGCAGCTTCAAGGCACTTCTCGTAGTGGACGTCCAGCACACCGTCAGAAATTCTAGATGCGAGCGTCATCGCGACCGGTTTTCCGCCGATGTAAAGAACTCCGCCCTCAAGATTGAACGAATCCTTGTTGGCGACCGCGAGCTTTATGGACTCAAGCTCAAGCCGGAGGATTTCCATATCCGCGATATTCTGGCCACCAGCTTTCTCAACGCGCTGATCAAGCCACTGCTTGGAAACCGAAATGATGTCGTCAGAAATATTGCACAGCGACAGCAGCCGGAATTCCCATTCGCCCTCATGAATCCTCAAAAAACGCGAGACATGATTTTTTTTCTTGTGATAAGTTTTTCCGGCGAGCACGGCAAGTTTTTTGCGCTCATAAATATAATCGCAATCATCTCGGTTTGTCTGAAAATCCGCTTTCAGATCCGGGTGCTTCTCTCGCAGCCAACGCTCAACGCACTCTTTCTGAACGGCGGTAAGCAGGCAAAACTGCATCTTCCTGCCATGCTCCTGCGCATCCGAAAAAATCAGCTCGAAAGCCTTGAAAAGGCTGCTTTCATTCCGTGCTGCCTCCAAAGTATCAGCGCCGGCATCTTCCAGAGCGTCACCATCAGCCGTCAATGCGATCGGGAAACCGTATCCCGTCCTGTTGCCGCTCCCGGTGTAATAACGGAACAAAAATCCGTCCTGAACCGAAGTTTTTATGTCATACTTTTTTTGAAGGAGAAAAAGGTTAACAAGGGAAGAATCGCTCCCAAAAAGCTCGTCGTGTATATTCCCCGACAAAAATCGAAAATCATTAAAATCTAAAATCTTCCAGTTCATCACTTTAAAAAATAGTAATAAAACTTCTTTTTAGCAAGAAAAACTCGAAATTCTCTTCAATATTTGTTATATTCTTCTGCATGCGTCAGATTTGTTATAGATGTTTCAGACCGATGGCAAGTTGCCTCTGCAAATTCGTTCCTCCATTCGACCCGGGCGTAAAATTCGTCTTTTTGATGCACCCGAAAGAAGCAAAACGACAGAGAACCGGCACAGGAAGAATCGCACACGCCGGGCTGATCGACTCAGAAATCATAATGGGAATCGACTTTACGAAAAACACCCGCCTCTGCCAGCTCCTCGCCGATCCGCAGTACTATCCGGTCCTTATGTATCCGGGAGATGACGCATGGACGGCAAAAAAAGAAGGTTTCAAAGAAGCCATCGGAAACAAAAAACTGCTCGCAATCATAATCGACTCAACATGGTTCTGCTCAAAGAAGATGATCAAACTCAGCACCAACATCATGGCCCTGCCGAAAATCAGTTTTTACGGAAATTACCGGTCAATCTTCACCTTCAAGCGCGAACCAAGCCCAGAATACATCTCCACAATCGAGAGCTGCTATTATTTCATCAAGGAATTGCAGGAAAACGGCATCGCAAAATCAGACTGCAATCCGGAATGCCTCATGGACGCATTCAAAGAGATGATAAAATTCCAGCTGCAGAAGGAAAACGACCGCATAGACGGAAAGCTCCCGAACACTCACGCAAGCGATTACAAATACTCAAAAAAGAAAGAAATACCAAAATTTTAAACATTTTTTAATGATTATATTTCGAAAATTAAGCATAAATTATAAAACCAACTTTTAAAATAAGCTAAAAATTTCAAAAAATTTACATCGATTTTATCCAAAATAACGCAATTTTATAAAATTTCAGCTTTTTTATATTACTCCATTCGAATATACTGACATCATGAAAAATATTCCTGGCAGGGAATTATGTAAAAAATATGGAGGCATTTTTTATGAAAAAGTTTCTTGCTCTTTTTAGCGCAGCTCTACTGTTCGGTGCTTCTGCATTTGCGGAAGGCTATATCAACGCAAACGACCTTACTTTAGGTGAGATCACCGAAGACAAGACAGAGGAAGACGGATTCGTCATCCACGCTTCGGCCGAGCGCATGGTTGTAATCGACAAAGCGGACGGACAGAAATACGAGGATGAAGTTTTCACTCAGAGAATCAACCTCAAGGGAAAAATCGTCGGAAAAGCGCGCTGCGTTTCTTTCCCGGCAAAAGCAGGTGAAAAAATTACAGTTTACTGCCTTTCTTCATCAAAAACCGACGCGAGAGTTGTTGTCGTACGAAACGAAGCTGGAGAAACTCTCAAGGAAATTTCTGCGGCAGCTGCAAACCCGGTTGTCAGCGTAGGCGAAATCGTAGCCCCGGCTGATGGTGAGTACACTGTCGGCGGAACAAACGGCGGAGTTTACATCTATCAGATCACAGTAGGAAAATAATCCGGTAACTTTTCTTAGACTCACGGACGCAGAGGTTTCATACGGACTCTGCGTTTTTTGTTTATTGGCACATTCGAAAAACCGAAGTTTTTAGAAGTTCCCTTTATATGGCAATAATAAAATCACCACAATGGAGGAATCCAGATTGATTAAAAAATCAGCACTGAGAACAGGATTCGGCCTCATCCTCGCCGGAATTGTGTCCCTTGCATCCGCACAGGAACGCACGGCATGGACAAACGTAAAGAATCCCGAAATCACAAAAATTGAGCTGACGGCCGGCAACCCGAAGGAAATCACAGTCAGCTTCAATCTTCTTACTTCAAACGACGGAGCCGACAAAGGTTCCATCGACATGATAAGCTCTTCCGGCGAAAAAACGACCAATGTCATCGGGAAAACCCGGCGCGAAGGAAAATCAACAACTTTCACACCGGAAAAAAGCGGCGAATACACTTTCGTCGTTTACGGAGAGCGCAAGGGCGAAAGCACAAAAATCAAATCTGCTGAAAAGACATTCTCTTTCACATATCCGCTCGAAAAACCGAATCTTTCCCTTCTCAACCTCGGAAACGGCACAGTCCAGGCAAAATGGACCAGCGCAAAGGAAGCGGACGGCTACCTGCTCTCATACACTGACAGCACGGGCAAAAAACACTCGCTTCCAAAGACAACCGACCTGACCGCAGAAATCAAGGGTCTCACTCCTGGCGCATTCTCCGACATCAGCGTTGCGGCAACCCGCGGCTCCGAATCAGTATCTTCAGACGTGCTCCACAAACGAATTCTCCAGGAAAAAGAGCGGGAATGGTTCTTCACCGAATACGGAACGTCAACAGACCCTGCTGTAAACACATGCAAGATTCTTGACTCAAACGACCTCAAAGTTACTCTCAATTCCTGCACATTCGACGCGGCGAGCGAAAAAATCGGCACGAAAGGCGGAAAATTCACCGCATTCTTCGACGGAATCACCTACTATTACACCGTCATCGATCCTGAAAAAGAAAATTTCGAGCTGACGGCAACCGTTCACGTGGACTACCACAACCCAATGGCTGACGGACAGGAAGGATTCGGCATCGTCGCATACGACAAAATCGGCGAGATGGGCGAAAAGAACATCATTCCATTCACGAACAGCGCGGGCGTCATCTCATGGAAGTACACGACACACATCAACGGAGCAAAAAAAGAAATCAAAGACGGTCTCGGAGCGCGCTTTGTCAGCGGAATCACGCAAGAAGTCATGAAAAAAGGCGAGACTGCAATCACGGAAAGCGCAGTCTGCAAGGCTGATGCATTCAGCTATGACGCGTCATACAAAATCAGGAGCGGAAATTCATACAGAATCACCCTCAAAAAAGACAACACCGGCTACCACGCAATCTACAAGCAGGAAATTCCGTCCGAGGACACCGTAGAAGAATACATCATGTACGATCCTTCAAAGCTTACACAGCTCGACAAGAATCACGTGTATGTCGGATTTGTAGTAGCGCGAGGATGCAACGCAACATTCAGCGACGTTGACCTCAAGATCACCGATCCGAAAAAAGATCCGCCTGCACAGGAAGAGCCGCCGGAGCTTGTACCGCTCTCAGTTTCAGTGGACAGCCCGACAACGTGGTATGACGGAAACTATCCGTTCGCATTCACCTCAAACGCCGAGGGAAAAATCCATATCGAAGCGACGGACGAAATCACAAAAAAACGGACTGTTCTCGTAAAAGATGATCCTGTCGTATTCCCTGCAAAGGCAACATCAAAGAAAATCTACTACAAGAAGACTCTCAAGCTTGCAAAAGCAGGATTCACGAACGTCGAGATTACGTTTACCCCGACGGACGGCTGGCGACCAGAACCAAAACAGGTAATCGCACAGTTCAACCGGGAGATAAACAAATACGAGCAGGATTACAAGCCAGTTTCAATCCTCCACTCAGTCATAACAAAATCTTACAAAGGAAAAGAACTTTACGTTTCCAAGGACGGTTCGGCATTCGGAGACGGAACAAAAGCAAATCCGCTCTCAATTGAAGATGCAATCGCCTACTGCAAACCAGGTCAGGCAGTCATCCTCATGGAGGGAACATACTACCCGACGAGAGTGCTCAACATCCAGCGCGGAAACAGCGGCACGGCAAAGGCACGAAAATACATCCGTTCGGAGCCAGGAAAGCGCGTCGTCCTCGACATGTCTTCACTCAACGCAAACGGCTACACCGGCGCCGCATTTGAAATCCGTGGAGATTACTGGACGATCGAAAACATCGACGTGACACATTCCGCAGAAAACCTCAAGGCGATCCAGATTTTCGGAAGCTACAACATCCTGAACATGGTCGACACCTACCTGAACGGCGACACCGGAATCCAGATTGCGGGAGCAGCATCCGACGAGCCTGCGCTCTGGCCGCATGACAACCTTATCTACGGCTGCGAATCATTCGGAAACGCTGACCCGGCAGAAAACAACGCCGACGGATTCGCCGCAAAACTGACAGCGGGCTCAGGAAACGTATTCCGAAACTGCGTCGCACACCACAACGTTGACGACGGATGGGATCTCTACGCGAAGAACGAGACGGGGCCGATCGGAGCAGTCCTCATCGAGAACTGCATCGCCTACTCAAACGGACGAAGAATTGACGGTTCAGGCCACGGAGACGGAAACGGATTCAAGCTCGGCGGAGAAGGAATTCCTGTACGACACAGAATCTTCAACAGCGTAGCATTCAACAACGACCTCAACGGAATCACGACGAACTCAAATCCTGCGCTGATTGTCGACCACGTTACAACATACGGAAACAAGGCTGGCAACATCACCATGTACGGAAAAGGAAAGCTCACGGACAGCCCGCGAACCTACGAGACTCATGGCGTGCTCTCGCTCAGAGGAAGCAGCCGTGACAACGCAAACTCAATCGACGGACAGCAGCCGTTCCTCGAGGGAGATGACAACTACTTCTTCAACGGAGCACAGGCTATAAACAAGAGCAAGGAAGTGGTCGATGACAGCATTTTCGTAAACGTCAACTTCAGCAAGATTGAAAACGGACTGAACGCGGACGGCACATTCAACAGATTGCCAAGAAGCGCGGACGGTATTTTTGATCTCGGAGATTTGTTCAAACTGAACGAAAAGACACCTGCCAACTCCGGAGCGGACTACAATTACAAAGTCCGAGGAAAAGGCAAAAAATAAGGGCACATTCTAAAAAGTCGCTTTAAGCGATTTTTTAGAAGTTCCCATAAGTCACTAACGAAGCTCCAAGGGGAGTTTTCCCTGCGGAGCGAATTCTCCGTTCAGCGCGCCGAACAGAGCCTTGAACGTATATGGAGAATAACTGTAGCCCAGCAAAATCGTGTCCGCCCATTTAAAATCGAGGACCGGAACCGGCGACAGCACCGACATGATTATTACCCTTTTTCCGCTGTTCTGAAGCCGCTTTGCAATCATCGCGCTCCTTTCATTTGCCACACAGATTATTATCGTATTGTAGTTCCGGGCTATTGCCTCAAGATTGTTGCTCATCCAATCCGTCTGAATCGGCCCCAGCTCATAATCATATTTAAATTGGTCGCAGTCCTGACCATAGCGTTTTTTTGCTTCCTCGAAAAATTCCGGGAACTGATTTTGTCCAGCGAGCAGAATTTTTTCATTTTCTGACGGCTTGTACGGGAACGAACCTGTCTTGTAAGCCGCAATTGACCGGCATGCCTGAGAAAGAAAGAACGCCTGGCCGTCCCGGTTCGGAACCTTGTCTTTTAAAGTCTCGATTTCAGGATAGAGAGGAGCCGCATTTCCGGACTTGAAATAGCGAAGCTTGGAAAGCACTACCCTGTGAGCCGCCGTTACGACAGTCTTCCTGAAATTTGAATCAGTCTGCATCAGCGAGAGATTTGACGTCCAGAGATTTTCGTCGAGGCGCGCCGTAGTTGATGAGATTACGATGTCATTTCCTGCCTCAATCGCCATCCTAAACGCACGGGACAGACTTCCGGCGTACATCGTCGCGCCGTTCATCATCATGTCATCCGTGATTATAAGCCCTGTATAGTGAAGCTGCTCGCGCAAAATTTTCGTCAAAAAAGTGTGGGAAAGAGAAGCAGGCTCCCCGCTCGCAATGATTTTCGGAAAGCTCAGATGACCGCTCATGATGGCAGGAATATTCTGCGCAATCAGATATTTAAACGGAACAAGCTCGCGGCTGTCGAGAGTCTGAAAGTCTATGTTGATTTGGGGAAGATTTCCGTGCGAATCGAGGCTTGTGTCTCCGTGTCCCGGAAAATGTTTTGCAGTCGGAATGACGCCCGCATCGATGGAACCCGCTGTAAATGACGCTCCGAGCTGCCCAACAAATTCCGCATCCTCGCCGAAAGAGCGCGGGCCGATTACAGAAGAATTGTGATTAGTGTAAAGATCAATGGTCGGCGCAAAATTCATATTGATGCCGAGCGCGCTGATTTCCTTCGAGATGTAATATCCGCTGTAGTATGCATCCATCGGGTACTGCGACGAGCCTATAGCCATGTTGCCGGGAGTATCCGAAGTGTCACCCTTTACGTGGCGAATCCATCCGCCCTCCTGATCCGTCGCAACGAACAGAGGAATCTTGAAACGCCTGCTCTGCGCCTTTTTTTGCAAAGCAGTCACCGATTTTGCGACCTGAATAGTGTTGTCCGTATTCCATCCGAAGACTTTTACGCTTCCAAGCCCCCGGTCAAGCACCCACTGGTTAAGAAGCTCGCTCGGCTCAGCACCAGCCCAGCCGAACATGAAAATCTGAGAAAGAAGCTCCTCGTCAGTCATCCGGGAAACCAAAAAATCTGCCAGCTCCTCGTTGGGAACGTCACTCCAAAAATCAGCATTTTCCGGAACAGAAGTATTTTTCTGGGCAAAAAGACTGAAAGAAATACAAAAAGCAATAAAGATGGTCGATAATTTTTTCATAGTACAAACGAACAGATTCTCATTATAGCAAAAACCACAGTCGCTTTCCATTCTCGAGCGATAATTTATGCCGATTTTACGCCAACATTCAATTTACAGACTAGACAAAATAACCTTTTTTCTATATAGTAGAACCACTTTGGCGTCTTACCCAAGTGGTAAGGGAACGGTCTGCAAAACCGTGATGCAACAGTTCGATTCTGTTAGACGCCTTTGCAAAGTATGAGTCGCACTTAAGCGACTCATTTTTTTGCCTTCCGGAACTGTCTTGGCAAAGCCGGGTTCCGTTTTATATATATGGGCCCCTCGAAGAATCGCCGCAAGCGATTTTTCGAGGGGCTTCCCTTTTTTTACTCAGGTTTCAGCTCAGGTCTTCGCAGCAATATTTCTTTAAGAACGCTCTGCCTCAGCTCCTCGGTCTCAAATCCGAGTACGACCTGCGCGCCGTTCTGTTTCAAAATCTCAAGGAAGCGTTTGTCAACGTTTTCAGTCTCCGGGTCGTCCTCATAAACAACAGTCGGAAGACAACCGATGTCATCGAACGGAATGGCATAAGTGTCGTAAATCACCATGTTCTCATACACACCATTTATTCCGTAAGAAGAAGCCGCACGCACGCTCATCTCAGCACCGATCAGTCCTACGAGCAGGAAAATAATCTCAAGATAAAACGCAAACTCCCTTAACGGCAGAATCACGATCAGCGCAGCGCAGAGCACAAAAATCAGAATTTGACGGATAGGAAAATCATTCGACAGCTTAAGAACTATATTTCCTGCACGAGAAAGCATCCTCTTCCTTCTGAACGGAATCGAAATCAAAAGTCCGGCAAAAACAAGCGCGGCTATTCCTGGAAAAACAAACTGGTTCATTTTCTAACTCCAATAAAAATACAGCATTTGCGCTATCGCGCGGCGTTGCACGCAAGCAACGGATGAGCAAGTTTCAAAACTCTGACTGGACTTTTGAAACTGCCTCGAATATGCAAGTTTTTGCTGACAGCAAAAACTCGGCCGTAATAAAAATTACATGGATGTAATTTTTACCATGCCTCTTTTAAAAAGTTCGCGGATGAACTTTTTATCATACATTCCTTCTTCTAACTGTTCTTTTCCTTTTGCCCCAGCCAGAACAAAAAAGTCTTTTTTGCCGACTCAAATGCAAGCGGAAGCTCCTCAAGCTCCTTCTCATTCCGGACAAAATGAGGCTCCATGGAAAGGACTTCACTCTCCTCCGTTTTTAAAACAGCATTCTCCGGAAGACAAGCCTCAAAGAACAAATCGCACGTTTTGTAAGTGATTCCCTTGTACTCGTAAGTGTTCGGAAAACTGCATATATACGAAACCGACAGAGGCTTTACGCCAATCTCCTCAAAACATTCGCGGAAACAAGCCTCCTCGGCAGTCTCATTCGGATCAACAAAACCGCCCGGCAGCGCAAGAAATCCCCTGCGAGGCTCCTTCGCGCGCCGCTCAAAAAGAACCTTGCCGTCACTGTTTTTTATGATCAGCCCAACCGCGGAAGCCACATTGTTGTACAAATCAAAGCCGCAATCAGGACAAAGCCATTTCCTCATGTTGACGTTCTTTATGTTTTTCGACCCGCACGAAGGGCAAAAATTAAAATCGTTCATCGCAACCCTCACGCTGAATCTTACCGTTTTTTTCTAATAATAACAAATCTTGAACTCACCGATCTGCTCAAATCCGCACCGGGCATAAAGCTTTTTTGCCGGCTCATTGCTTTTCTTCACGAAGAGAGAAATTTTTTTACCCGAATTGATGTATTTTCCCGCGACATAATCGAGCAGAATCTTCGCAAACCGATTTCCACGAAACTCAGGCCGGGTAAAAATTCCGCCAAACTGGACATAATTATCGGATTTTGCATTCACGGTCAGCTTCGACACAATTTTTCCGTCGGCTTTAAGCAGGTAAACAAGCCCCTTGGAGAGAGCCTGGTTCAGCAAAATCCGGCTGGCATCCTCGTCAAAAACAGCCCCCTGAACGATAACCTCCTCAAGCTCGTACGCTTTTTGCAGCTCGAAAATTTCCGACCTCATCTCAAGCGTTCCGACAACAATTTCGACATTCTTCGCCGCCTCAAGCTCCTTTTTCGTGCAGAACACGGACGGCTGAGTTTTTTCCATCAGATTGTAGTGAACGAAATTCATCGGATGCTTCGAAAGCCCCGACAGCACGGCAGATTCCATAAATTCAGCCGATTTTCGTTCGCCAACTATGCAAAACAATTTCCGGTCGCCGAGCAAATTGCAGAATTCGGCAAGCGCGAGCATGATCTGATTTTTCTGCTTCTCGGAAAGCGACGAAAGATTTGAAAAATACGGAAGAAGATGCCCGAACCGCGAAAAAACAATCACCCCGCAAATTTTATCCGACTCATCGCGGAGGACATAAACCTCGGATTTCTTTTCGTCCATCCTAAAAATCAGCGGAACACATTTTCTTTCGTTAGGGCGCAAAAATCTTTTGACCTCTTCAAGCCCCTTGTCCGAAACCAGCGAAATTTTCATGCCGGAAATTATAGCAAATCATCAGCGTAAAGTTAATAAAAAGGCGGTGCCGGCATAGCAAGCAAAGCTTTCTACGCCGTCGCTACGTCCGCCCTTCGCTCACGCTCATACCTCCGCTTCGCTCCGGTACTTCGGGGCTACCATCGCTCACCGATTTTATAGTTCCCAAAAATCAATTTTTCCTTTAAGGTAAAGCAGTATAGAAAGGAGTTTTTATGACTATCAACCCACAAAAAATGGTAAAAATTCATTACACGCTCAAAGACAAGGATGGAAAGCAGCTCGATTCTTCTCTTGGCGGCGAACCACTCGAATACATGCAGGGAATCGGAACAATCATTCCTGGACTCGAACGCGCCCTTGAAGGCAAAAACAAGGGAGATAAAATCCATGCAGAAATCGACCCAAAAGATGGCTACGGAGAATATGACGAATCGCTCGTTGCGGAAGTACCACGCTCACAGTTCGACGCACAGTTTCCAATTGAAGTTGGTCAGCAGTTTCAGGCGGACACAGCAACAGGCCCGATGATTGTAAAAGTAACAAAAGTCACTGACGACAAAATCACAGTGGACGGAAACCATGAGCTTGCGGGTCAGAAACTCTTTTTCGACGTAGAAATAGTCGATGTGCGAGACGCAACAGAAGAAGAACTGGAGCCATACCTTGCCGGTGCGAGCGGCGGATGCGGCGGTTCATGCGGAAGCTGCGGTAGCGGATGCTCATCTTGCGGCGGATGCGGTGGCAGCTGCGACTAATAAAGCAAAAAAAAGCGTTTTAGCACCTCGAGAAACTTGCTTTCAGCAAGTTTCTCGAGTTTTTTTTATCACTCCAGATAATTTCCGTGACAAAATCTCCGATGTACTGTATATTGATGTTAGGGATTTTCTTAAAATAGGATTGAATTCAAAGGAGTTTACTCCTAATTTTGGTAGGGTGAATCTCCGTATTGCAGAAACCTGATATAGATTAATATAAAAACATCGAGAGAGTTTAGCAAATCGGAGAGGGTTTGCGAAAAACCAATGCAGAACGCATTGGTTTTTTTTTGCCCAAAATCACAGATTGCAATTCCGGGAGCCAGAAATTTTCACCGCGCAAAACCAGAGCGAAACGAAGCCCGGTAAATACTGATAAAATAAATCGTCTCAAAAACCGCCGTGATTCCCCAGCTGAATAAATATAGAAGAAAAAGAGATTCTATCGTCTTAAAATGGGCAAAAACCGTGTAGACCCAGGCAATCCTGAACACGCACGAGCCAAGAAAAACGAAGATCGACGGAACAAAAGTCCTTCCCAGCCCTCGGCACGCCGCAATCGCATTGTCCATAAAAGCGGAGACACAGTAAGAGAAAGCCATAATCTTAACGCGGTGGAGAGCACAGTCAATCACGGCCGGATCCGAGCTGAATAAATGCATGACCTCCCTGTCAAATATGAGCAGAAGGACACCCAAAAAAAGCCCGGAGAGAAAAGAAAGAGATTCCGCCACGATAAAAGATTTCTTCACCCTAGATTTATTTCCCGCGCCGTAATTCTGAGCGATAAAAGTCGAGCACGCGACATAAAAACCGGCCATCACGTTGTAAGCGACAGGATCAACATTCGCGCTCGCGGAAGCACCTGCGACCATAACAGAATCAAACGAATTCACGCCAATCTGAACAAAAACATTCGCAAAAGCAAAAATGGCATTCTGAAGTCCGGCAGGAAAACCGACACTAAAAAGCCTGAAA
The DNA here is from genome assembly GCA_947170195.1 of uncultured Treponema sp. Taxonomy (GTDB): domain Bacteria; phylum Spirochaetota; class Spirochaetia; order Treponematales; family Treponemataceae; genus Treponema_D. The sequence continues at coordinate 33,657 of CAMVSS010000008.1, forward strand.
GCCTTCTCCCTTTCAATCCGCAGAGATTTAAAAGAGAATTTAATCAGTTCATTTCCGCGAATCAAAAAAATCATTATCAGAATTGCGGAGATGTACTGAGATATCACAGTTGCAAACGCAATACCGCGCACCCCCATCCCGAACCCGACAACAAAAATCAAATCCAAGGCGACGTTGAACAGCCCCGCAATGAGCAAAAAATAAAGCGGTTTCTTCGTATCACCACTCGCAGAAAAAATACCGTTTCCGAAATTATAGATTGCACTCGCCGGCATGCTCAGCATATAGATCTTAAAATAGAGCACGGCATCATCAATCAGCTCCGGTTTTGTATGCATCAACGAAAGCAGCGGCCGCCCAAAAACCACACCAACAGCAAGCAAAAACACCCCCGAAGCAAAACAAAGGATAACCGCCGTGTGAACCGTCTGCGAAAGAGATTTTTTATCACCTGCACCAATATAATAAGCCGAAACCGCATTGACTCCGCTCCCCAAGCCCATCAAAAGCCCGCAGAACAAAAAGAGCAGCTGAGGCGTAGACCCGACCGCCCCAAGCGCAGACGTCCCCGCGAAATGCCCCGCAACAGCGATATCCACCATACTGAAAAGCACCTGCAGCAAATTCGTACAGACCAAAGGCAGAGAGAAAAAAAACATCGTTCGGACAATCGATCCAGACGTCATTGAAAGAGATTTTGTGCGCATGAAGGAGATTGTAGTGCGATTTTTGCAATGGTGGAAGAGCGAAACCGTATGGAGCCAAAGGAGGGGAAAAGTTATGTAGTTTCGGCAACCTTCAGCATGTCATAATCATCATCAAGTCTATATTGTACGGGGTGATGTACTGACTCACCTTCCTCAAAATCTGCAACATTATCGGTCCAGAGTTCACACTGGTTGATAACGGTTTTCAATGCGTCTTCCTGACCTTCCGGCGGATATTTGTATTTCTTCAGAAGCTTCTTAACAATCATGCGCATTTTGGCGCGAGCTGATTCTTTTTTCTGCCAGTCGATTGTTTTATTCTTGCGGAGAGTTTCGGTGAGTTCTTTTGTAAGTGCAACAAGATCTTCGTTGGAATAGAAATCCTTTACGGCTTCTGGTTTTGTGAGTGCATCGTAGAAGGCAAGTTCTTCGTCTGAAAGGCCCATCTTGTTTCCTTCCTCACTGGCATGCAGCATTTCTTTTGCAAGCTTTAAGAGCTCCTGAATTACTTCTTCGTTTG
>CAMVSS010000009.1 GCA_947170195.1 uncultured Treponema sp.
GGGAACGACAGAGAGCCTATGACCATGACGCAGGCTTCGAGGAAGGCCGAGCAGAAGGCGCGCAGGCAAAAGCCATCGAAAACGCACGGAACCTGCTGAAGCTCAACAAACTAACCTCTGAGGAAATTGCCCAGTGTTGCTCTCTCCCCCTCGAGCAGGTTGTTGCGCTCAAGGAAGAGATTGAGGCTGATCTTTCTTGTGAAAAAGTTGTCCGATAATTTACCTGACTTTACAACGTACTAAAGCCTCTAGAAAAGCCATGCTCCGCCGTGGAGTCACTTTTATGCTCCGCCCTCCATGTCGTCGCAAAAAGTGGACGACTTTTGTTCCAAAACTCGCTTTGCTCTATGCCACATCCTTGTGGCAAATTTGCTGTAAATGTTTTGGAAAGACCGCGGGTTATCAAGCAACGTAAGGGAGCAATGAGCGTCAGCGAAGTGAAATCGAGCGCGACAACGAGAGCGCTCGCGCAAGGGCGGCTGTTAGAAATGGCTGCTTTTTGGCATAGAGAATCTTTGTTATTTAGTGATGCCGGCAGATTTTTTATTATTTTTTTATGCTTGAATCAATGGGTGTTTTTTGATAGTATTCTCAATTAGATTAATCTAAATCCCATTAATGAGGTAATTATGAGACTTGCAAATCGTTTCAGACCACAGCATGTTGTAAATAGAACAACTCGTGCAAACTCTAAGAAAAATTCAAAGAGACTTGCCGCTAACTATGCTGTTCTCGCTGCATTGGCAGCTGCTGATTCAAAATCAAAAAAATAAGCAAAAGATCTTTCAATGATTTTTTTTGCATGAGAATTTTCTTTTCTATATTGATAGAAGATTCTTTCTGTTTTTCCCCCACATGAATCCGTGTGGGGTATTTTTTTGTTTTTTTCCTTTTCTAAATTAATATATAAAATAGTACATAAAGTGATAAAATATCACTTTATAGAAAAATTAACTTCGGAATAGTCCAAAAAATCACTTTTTTTGATATTTTACAACTTTTTCCTTTGGGACGATATTTGTTATGGTTTTCAAAGTAAAAAAAGGGGGCTATTTTGAAAAAAGTATTGGGTAAAAAAGTTTTTAAAAGACTCCGGTCTTCTGGGCTTGCTGTTTGTGCGGCTTTGCTTTGCGCAGGCTGCTCGATGGAAACGGATTCTGGAAACGGGCTTGCAGCTCTTATGCTGGCTTCGAATTCCGGTGCGCTTGCATCGGTTTCTGGTGAACAGACTCCGTCTTCTTCCTCGGATTCGAATGCAACTCAAGGCTCGGGAAAGAGCGCAAGTTCCAGCAGTTCTGCTTCTTCTGCGGTCGGTGCTGCTCCGACTGTGGCTGATGTGTCAAACACAAATGTAAAAATCGTAAAATCGGAAGGGTGGCTCAACAGCGCATACATCATCTTTGAGCAGGTAGAGGGGGCAACGTACAAGGTTCTCTGCGACGACAAGGAAATCGACGCTCCTCTCATCCGCTACTACGACACATACACTTACTACGAAAACTCGGAAAGCAACGGTCAGACAGCTTGGACAAAAAAGACTCTTTCAAAGATTGTCCGCGCTGATGCACTTGGTCTTGCGGCTGGAAATCACACGATTAAGGTCTGTGCAGTCGGAACCGAGAACACGAGTGGATACTCGACCGCTACGATGAATGTCGTTGACCACGACAGGAGCGGATTTGCATTTGCGCCGAGCGCGATTACGACGCCGGGTGCTTATAAGGCAGACGGAACTTTGAAGGACAACGCGATTGTCCTCTATGTGACAGGCGCGACTGCCAAGACTGTTTCTTATACAGCCAAAAAAGGAACGAACTCAAGCAAGGATGCAACATTCACTGGCTTGCAGGATGTTTTGAGTGAAACATCACTAAAAAACCTCACCGTTCCTCTTTGTATTCGCATCGTAGGAACAATCACAAAAGACCAGATGGATTCGCTCGGATCTTCTGCTGAAGGTGTGCAGATCAAGACGACTTCGGAAAACGGCGTTACGGTCGAAGGTGTAGGACACGATGCGGCAGTATACGGATTCGGCTTTCTTATCAGAAATGCAAAGTATACAGAACTCTGTAATCTCGGCGTGTTCAACTTTATGGACGACGGAATTTCCGTTGATACGGACAACAGCTACCTCTGGATTCACAACAACGACATCTCTTACGGTGCAGTCGGCTCTGACTCCGACCAGGCAAAGGGAGACGGCTCGCTCGACTTCAAACTGTCAACTTACAGCACTCTTTCTTACAACCACTTCTGGGATTCCGGCAAGTGCAATCTTCTTGACGCTTCTCCTTCTTCTAGCGGTTCAAACTACCTTTCATACCATCACAACTGGTACGATCACTCCGATAGCCGTCACCCGCGCGTCCGCAACGCTACAGCCGTTCATGTCTACAACAACTATTACGACGGTAACGCAAAATACGGTGTCGGCGTAACGAGCGGTTCTTCTGCATTCGTCGAAGGCAACTACTTCAGAAACGCACACGACCCTATGATGCAGGCAGGACAGGGAACCGACGCGCAGGGAAGCGGAACATTCTCAGGTGAAGACGGCGGCGTCATAAAGGCATACAACAACAAGTTTGCTGGGAACAACACAAACGGAGTCAAATTCCAGTTTGTAACGAACAAATACGACTACACGAACAATGTTGCCGTAACCGAGCCTCAGACTCATACGGAAAGCCTCGGAACTGCAAATGATGACGGAACATACACAATCTACACTTGGGCATACGGAGATTCGTTCCCGTCATTCATTACGAAAAATGATGCTGCCGACAAAGGTGCAACTGATTCGACAAAAGCTTACTATCAGGTTTCAAAGGGAAAGACCGCATTCGCGCTTACAGTTCCTGCAAATGCAAGCAAGGTCGTAATCAAAGCCAAGTCTGCTTCGAGCGGTGTTTCATCTGCGACTCTCAAGGTCGGTGGCGTAAGCCGGTCCGTAACGGCAGACAACTATCCTGAATACGAATTCGACGTAAGCTCGGTTTCTTCTACTTCGCTTGCAGTCGTTGCAGGTTCGGAAGGCTCAATCAACATCACGTCAATCAAGGTCATCGCTCCGACAGCGTGGGAAACGACATACACAACGGGAATTTCTCTAAGCGACATCGACGCATACGAAGTTGACGACCGCAGCACTCAGGTTCCTGGCACTGTGACTACAAAGCTCGGCGGAAACAAGTATTCAAATTTCGATGTTCAGCTCGGCGACAGCGGACTTGGACTTTCTGCGGCTCCGACCACACCTGACGTGGCAAAAGCAGATGTAATCAAGTATGCAGGCCGCCACAATCCGGACTTTGCCTACACATTCAACAATGCGACGGACGACGCTGACTACGGCGTGAACTCGGCACTCAAGGCACTTGTCGTCGGCTACACTGGCGGACTTTCGGCAGTTCAGGGAAGCAGTTCCGGCGCGTCGTCTGGCAATGCCGGTAACAGTGGAAACGCTGAAAGCGGCGAGAGCGGAAATGAATCTGGAAGCACTGGTACCGGAGAAAGCGGCAGCGCAGAAAACGGAGACAACGGCGGCACTTCTGGCGGAACGGAAACTCCGGCAACACTTCCAGAAGGAACTGTTGTCGTGACATTCGACAGCTTTACAAGCGGTGCTACCGTGAACGGCGTTACTGTAACGGGAAGCCTCAAAAGTGGTGTTGCTGAAAAAACTTATAATGGTACTACTTACAAAACCGCTCTCAAGATGGAATCTAAGACGAGCATAACTTTTACAACAACCGAGGCAAAGACTCTTACAATTGTAACGGATACTGCTTCTAAAAAGATAAGCATAGATGGAACAAAAGTTTCCACAGATTCTGACGGAGTTGTAACTCAATCGCTTGCTGGTGGAGATCATACAATCTCAAAGGGCGATGCAATGAATGTCTACGCAATCATAATCTCCCCGGCCGAATAAAAATCGTTCATAATCCGCTCCTTGACCAGGGCGGTTATTAGAAAAATCTCCTTTTTGACCTCTCCTTGCAAGGGGGAGGTCTTTTTTTTGTGCGGATGTTTTTCCGTGTGCGCTAAAATCAACATTTGGTTGAATATTTATCATTTTAAAAATTATTGACAAAAATGCTAGAAGCCTTTTGAATACTCGTAATAAAAAATGAAAACGGAGATCACTATGAAAATCTTGAAACTTCTTGCTGCATGTGCTGCAGCGGCTCTCGTCTTCTCTGGTTGTAGCGAAAAATCAGATGTAATCAAAATTGGTTCTATCGGACCTCTCTCTGGTCCTGTCGCCGTTTACGGTTCTGACTGCAAAAACGGAATTGAACTCGCCGTATCAGAGATCAACGCTGCTGGTGGAATTAACGGAAAGCAGATTAAACTCATCGTCGAGGATGATGAAGGTGATTCTGTAAAATCTCAGAACGCATATCGAAAACTCGTAACCTCAGATAAAGTAAAATTTATCGTAGGTTCTTTGACATCAGGCTGTACACAGGCAATCACTTCTTTGGCTGAGGCTCAGGGCACTGTGCTTATCGCTCCTGCAGCAACCGCAGAAAGCATCACTATGTCTGAAAAGGGAACTCCTTTCCGCTATGTTTTCCGTGCTTGCTTTATCGACCCGTTCCAGGGAACTGTAGGTGCTAAATTTGCTTCTGAAAACCTCGGTTCAAAAAAGGCTGCCATCCTGTACGACATCGGAAATGACTATTCAGTAGGCCTTCAGGAGAATTTCGTAAAGACATTCGAAGCTGCTGGCGGAACAATTGTCGCAAAAGAGTCTTATAACACCGGAGATAAGGATTTCAACGCTCAGATTACAAAAATCAAGAACGCAAATCCTGATGTAGTTTATCTTCCAGACTATTACGGAACTGTCGCTCTCATCGCAAACCAGCTCCGAGCACAGGGGGTAAAGGTTCCTTTCGTTGGGGGCGACGGTTGGGATGGTCTTACAGAGAATGCCGGTGACGAAGTTCTTAACGGCTTCTACTCAAACCACTATGCGGCTGACTCAACTGATCCTGCCGTTCAGAAATTCGTAGCAACTTACAAAGAGAAATATACTCTCACACCAACTGCTTTTGCGGCTCTTGGTTATGATGCAGTCTACATGTTCAAGGATGCCATCGAGGTTGCTGCAAAGAAAGGCGATGTTACAGCTGATTCTGTACGCGATGCTCTTGAGGCAACTGACGGAACTTATGTTACAGGTCATCTCACATTCAACGAGAAACACAATCCTGTAAAATCTGCCGTTATCGTAGAACTCATAAAAAATGCTGCAGGCAAACTTGATACGGTTTACAAGACTACTGTTAATCCGTAAAATATAAGAATGAAAGTTGGCTCCCGAAATCACCGGGAGCTAAAGAAATTGATTGCAATGGAGCACGATTCTTTTTTCAGGAAGCGTGCTTTTTTTTTGAAAAGGAGTCGCTGTGAATTTCATAACCTTTTTTCAGCAGCTGATAAACGGGCTTTCCCTTGGCAGCATTTACGCCCTGATTGCCCTTGGTTACACAATGGTTTACGGCATCGTCAAGCTGATTAACTTTGCACACGGCGATGTAATGATGGTCGGAGCTTACGCAGGATTTTTTGTACTCGTTGCTCTTGGTGTTTCTCCTGCAGGTCTTGTGTGTGCTTTTATCGCCGCAATGACGGCATGTGCTTTTTTGATTCTTATTATTGAGCGTGTCGCTTACCGTCCGCTTCGTGCGGCTCCGCGACTCAACTCTTTGATCACTGCGATTGCAGTTGAACTTATCTTGCAGAATACTATGCGCGTCCTTCCGTTCGTAGGTCCGAATCCGCGCCAGTATCCTCGCATGGCTCCTCTTGAATTTCATCTGGGAGCTATTTCAGTTTCGAATATTCAGCTTGTAGTAATAGTTTTGAGCGCAATACTGATGATTCTTCTCAACTATATCGTAAACTACACTAAGACAGGAAAGGCAATGCGCGCCGTTTCTTTTGATCTCGGAGCCGCAAGCCTGATGGGAATCAGCGTAAACAAGACGATCGCCATCACTTTTGTGCTCGGTTCCGTGCTTGCGGGTGCTGGCGGCGTTCTCTACGCGACGGCTTATCCGCAGATTGATCCTGTCATGGGATATATTCCTGGTCTTAAGGCATTCGTTGCTGCCGTACTCGGTGGAATCGGTTCGATTCCTGGAGCTGTGGTCGGAGGAATCATCCTCGGAATCGCAGAGACTATGGCAAAAGCTTATATTTCTTCTCAGTATGCGGATGCAATTTCGTACTGCATTCTGATTGTTATCCTGCTCGTAAAACCTGCCGGTCTTTTGGGCAAGAAGACTCACGTAAAGGTATAATGGGGGCTAGAGATGAATAAATTTTGGAGACAAACTTCTATATTAATCGGAATTTCTGCCTTCTGTATCGTCATTCCTTTTTTTCTGATAAAAACTGGTCTCATCAACGGTTATGTTGCCGGAATTTTGACGCTCGCCGGGCTTAATGCGCTCATGGCTCTCAGCGTCAACATGGTCTGCGGAATCACAGGTCAGCTCAGTCTCGGTCAGGCATGTTTCGAGGCAATCGGGGCATATTCGACCGTGCTTCTCTGGCAGAAAGGCATTCCGCTTCCGCTCTGCATGATTTTCGGGGCTGTTTCAGCGGCTTTCTTTGGCTTCCTCATCGGATTCCCGACTTTGAAGCTCGAGGGTGATTATCTTGCTATAGTTACGCTTGCGTTCGGAGAAATTACGCGCGTCGTGCTCATGAATTTAAAATCAGTTACGAACGGACCATACGGAATGAAGTGCACGACTTTCTTTACCGTCGATTTTTCATGGGGACCATCTCTTTCATTCGTGCTTGTAATCGCGTCATTGATTTTAGTGATTACCGGAATTCAGAATTTTATCCGCTCGTCTTATGGCCGGGCAATTCTTGCAGTCCGCGAGGACGAGATTGCCGCCAACTCGAACGGAATCAGCGTGTTCAAGTACAAGATGATAGGCTTTGTAATAGCTGCGTTTGTGGCTGGAATTGCCGGAAGTCTCTATGCGCCGATCATCGGTTATTTTAAGCCGGATCTCGCCTCGTTCAACAACAGCATCAACGATTTGATTTTCGTCGTTCTCGGAGGAATGGGAAGCGTCACAGGCTCTGTCCTTGCGGCTTTTGTCCTTACATCGCTTCAGGAATTCCTGCGCTTCCTCGGAGATTTCAGAATCCTGATCTATGCAGTTCTTCTGATTGTCGTAATGCTTTTCAGACCACAGGGCTTGCTTGGCATGAAAGAATTCTCATTCATCAGAGCATTTGAAAAAATCATTCCTTTCAAAAAAGAGGTCCGCTAATGAAACCGAATAAACTGATTTTAAAAGCTTGTGACATTTCCATCGTTTTTGGCGGACTTCAGGCTGTAAGCAACTTCAACATGGAGCTGTATGAAGGTCAGCTTGTCGGTCTTATCGGCCCGAACGGAGCTGGAAAAACTACGGTCTTCAATATGCTTTCCGGAGTCTACACGCCGACGTCGGGAACGATCACTTTCATCGATAAAAAGAAAAATTCATATCTCGTTAACAAGAAAAAGCCGTACAGACTGAATAAAATCGGTATTGCGCGCACGTTTCAGAATATCCGACTTTTCGGAAACCTCACCGTCGCCGACAACATTCGCGTCGCAATGCACTCAAAGCGAAAGAGTGGCGTAATCGCTGCCATTTTGCGCCTGCCTGCATATTTCCGTGACGAGGCTCACATGAACGCGCGCGTCGGTCACCTTCTGAAACTTTTCGGGCTTACGGCGAAGCGCAATGAGCTGGCAAAAAATCTGCCGTATGGAGAGCAGCGCAAGCTTGAGATTTGCCGCGCTCTTGCCTCAAATCCTCGGCTGCTCCTTCTTGATGAGCCTGCTGCCGGCATGAATCCTCAGGAAACAAAAGAGCTGATGGATTTGATCGCTCTCATCCGAAACCGCTTCAAGCTTACGATTCTTCTGATCGAACATGACATGAAGCTGGTAATGGGAATCTGCGAGGAAATCTACGTTCTCAACTACGGAAAAGTTCTTGCCGTCGGAAAGCCGGAAGAAATTCAGAAAAATCCCGAAGTCATTAAGGCATATCTTGGCTCGGATGCGGAGGTGCTCTCATGATGCTTGAAGTAAAAAATCTGGTGGTGAATTACGGAGCAATCCGCGCTCTCAAGGGCATAAATTTTAATGTCGAGAAAGGCGAGATCATCTCTCTGATCGGATCGAATGGTGCTGGAAAGACTACGACTCTGCACGCCCTTTCTAACCTTATAAAAAAGACTGATGGTCAGGTTACTTTCAACGGCGAGGATATCACCGATCTTTCGCCGAATCATATCGTGGAGCGCAGGTTGATTCAGGTGCCGGAAGGCCGCCGCATTTTTGCGAATATGAGCGTAAAAGAAAATCTTGAGATGGGTGCTTTTTCGCGCTCGGACAAGGCCGGAATCAAGGCTGATATGGAGCATGTCTTTGAGCTGTTCCCTCGCATGAAGGAACGCGTCCGCCAGCTCGCCGGAACTCTTTCTGGTGGCGAACAGCAGATGCTTGCAATGGGACGTGGGCTTATGTCCAAGCCTGATCTTTTGCTTCTCGATGAGCCGAGCATGGGTCTTGCCCCGATCCTCGTTGACGAAATCTTCGAGATCATAAAAAAGATAAACTCGGAGGGAACCACAATCCTCCTCGTTGAGCAGAACGCATACAAGGCGATGAGCATTGCGAACCGCGTCTACATCCTTGAGACTGGAGAAGTGACCGGAAGCGGCATCGCCCAGGATATGATAAAAGATCCTTCCGTTCAGAAAGCTTATCTCGGTGGCTAAAAGGCAGTTTTGTGAAGAATCGTGCGCCTGCTTTTTTTTCAGCACTGTTTTTCTCTTTTTGCCTTTTTGAGTCGTGCTATTTGCCGGGAAGGGAAGTGAAAAAATCTGCTCCCAGAACAAAAACGATGGTTCTCCGGCTCGCCGAGCAGTCGTCGAAAACAAATCCTCAGTCGCGCGCAAGCGAATATTTTGCTAAGCTCGTGAATGAGGAATCTGACGGAAAAATCAGCATAAAAGTGTATTGTGACGGCTCGCTCGGAAACACTGAGCAGGTGATAGAGCAGCTTCGTTTTGGCGGAATCGCGCTCGGAAGAATTGGTTTTGCCGAGCTTTCGGAGGCGGTTCCTGCCATAAAGCCTTTCACCGAATCTGTGATAACGCAGACGTCCACCTGCCATGACAAAATCGTGCAGAATCTTGATTTTATCTCCAACAGCTTCCAGGCCGAAAAACTTTATCCGCTGTCGGTTTTTTATCCAGATACCAGGTGTTTTTATACGGATTCCCCGAAGTATTTTTTTTCGTCCGCCATGATCTTTCGGGGGGTAAAAATCGGTACGGTCTCAAGCTCAATCGTTCATGACATCCTGAAAAAATACGGGGCGATCCCGGTTGATGTAATTTCGGCTGACAACTATCAGTCCATGCAAAAATCTTACCTTAATGTCGTGGATTCTGATTTGTGCGATTTTTTGATGGGCAGCGACTATCGCTTTGCACGCTACGTTATGCTCAGCGACTACATTTCTAATCCGAAAGTGCTCGTCATAAGCAACGAGGTTTGGAGCCATCTTTCAATCGAGCAGCAGAAAATCATGCGCGAATGTGCCGAAAGAACCGTCGCCTATCAGCAGGCTTTGATGACCAGATTTTATACCGCCAATCTTCCTGAAGTAAAAAAACAAAAATCCCTTCTTTATTTGGATTAGTCAGGGGGAGGATGCATGAAGATTCTGCGGACTTTTTTCTTTTCTATCGGAAGACAGATTTTAGCTCTTCTCGCCCTTCTTCTCATTCTCTTCCTGTGCTTTTTGGCTTTTAACCGCCGGACCCTTTCTTTTTTTATAGACACTTACGAAAAGCAGACTGTAAGGCTCGATTCGATTCAGACACTCAGAAATCAGTTTTTTGACGGAAATACTTATTTTGCTGATTTTTTGAAGACAGGAAACAGAGCTAGTCTTGCCGAATTCAACCAGTCTGCGAACAAATCTTTCGATCTGATTTCGGAGATCGTGGAGGAACTGCACACCGACGACGGAGTTTACCTTTTGAGAAGTATCGAGACAGGTTTTTCGTTTTATTTTTCGCAGTGCTGCCAGGCTTCTTTTTCGTTCTCAACTAAAAATTATGAAGACTCGTTCGGATATTACGGTCAGTTTCAGTATGCGCAATCAGTTCTAAACTACCTGCTCAAATATTGCGACGAGCTTCTGGAGATGGTGATTGCCGAAAACAAAATCACCTACGGGAAAATGACTCAGAAAGAGCAGGTGCTCAACGTTTACAACGTGGTATTTGTTTCTCTGCTGATATTGTTCTACCTTTCTTTCCTTCTATATATATCAAAGAAGCTGACGTCTCCGCTTTCTCAGCTCGTCAGGTTCTCAAATTATGTCGCGGACGGAGATTTTTCCCACCGGATCCCTGAGTACAAGACGGCGAATTCTGTCGGCGTTCTGATCCATGCGTTTAACAAGATGTGCACCGATTTGCAGCGTATGATGGATTCCCTCAAGGAGACTGTAAAAACGGAAGAAAAACTTTTGAGGGAGCAGCGAAAAAATCTTGAGTACAAGGAGCTTTTGAATCAGGCGAATTTTCTGGCGCTTCAGAGTCAGACGAACCCGCACTTTCTTTTCAATACGCTCAACTCAATCTCTCGTACGATAACGCTTGGAAAAAGCGAGCAGTCCCTTGAGATGATTGATTGTCTTTCCGACCTGTTGCGGTACAGCCTTTCGGAAGCCGAGATTCCTGTCGAGCTGGAGAGCGAGCTTAACGTTTCTGAGGAATACATACACATCCAGCAGCTGAGGTTTGGCGAGAGAATCAAATACGTCGAGAAAGTCGAAGAGTCGCTCAGAACGGAAGTCCGGCTTCCAAAATTTACGCTTCAGCCTCTTATCGAAAACGCTATAATTCACGGACTTGAGCCGAAAGAGGGCGGGGGAATGGTCGTCCTGAGCGCAAAAAGGCGCGGAAAATATGCGGTCATCAGGATTTTTGACAACGGAAATGGAATTCCGAAATCAGTGCTTGAGCAAATCGCTGGCAAAAAATATGAATCAAAAAAGGGAAGGATCGGCGTGCTGAACACACAAAAGCGTCTTGAGCTGCACGAGAAATCTTCCAAAAAAGTTTTTTCAATCATCAGCCGTGAGGGTAAATGGACAAGGATTTCAATCAGGCTTAAAATAAAGAGCGTCTCAAAAGACAGAGGAAAAAATGTACAGACTCCTGTTGGTAGATGATGAAAAGCTGGAGAGAGATGCGCTTTCTCTTTTTGTAAAAAAGTCCTTCCTGAACGGCAAGATTTCTCAGATAGAAGAATGCGCGTCCGGCTCGGAGCTTATAAAGAAGGTCCCTGATTTTAATCCTGACATAATCGTGCTGGACATAAACATGCCTGCCCTCAACGGCCTTGATGCGCTCAAAAAACTGAGGGAGATTGGTTGCGGTGCCGTGGTCATAATCTCGTCGGCATACAATCAGTTTGATTATGCTGTCACGGCGATGCAGCTCGGCGTAATCAATTTTCTGGTAAAGCCTGTAAAAGAGACGGTTTTTATCGATGCGCTTGCCCAGGGTGTTTCCATGCTCGAAAAATCAGATGGAAAAACTCATAAGGAAGATTCTTCGGAAGCTGTGGCAGATGCTAAAAAAATGCCAGAGAGCATGCAGAAAGTTTGCCGCTATATCGAAGAAAATTATCAGAAGCAGATTCAGCTCGATGATATCGCTGATTACTGCGGATACAGCCGCTATCACTTGTCGCACATGTTCCGGGATGTGTCCGGCTTTACGGTTTTCAGCTATCTCCTCGAAGTCAGAATGAAAAAAGCGAAGGAGCTGCTTAAGACCACGAACCTGAGCATAAAAGAAATCAGCGCGGAAATCGGTTTTACAGACCAGAACTATTTTTCGAACGTCTTCAAGAAGCAGACGGGGCTTTCCCCGATGGATTTTCGCAATAATTTCTAGAAACTCAACAATTTCCTATAGTGTGAGATTCAAATTCCGCCCTTAGAATTAAAATGCGTTGAAAAATTATCCGAAAGTTTTATTCGGCTTAATTCAAAAAGGAGGAATTATGAAAAGAATTATCAGCGCAGCCCTGGCAATAAGCTGCATTTTTATGATTGCCGGCTGCAACAAAAAGGACGCTTCAACAGCATCTGAGGCTGCTAAAAAGGTGTACACGATGCAGATCGGTCACGCCCAGCCAATCGACAACCCTCGTCACGTTTCTCTTGAGACTTTCAAGAAGATTGTAGAAGAAAAAACCAATGGCGGCATCAAGGTAGAGATCTATCCTGCCGGCCAGCTTGGTACAGAAAAGGAAATGCTTGAGCAGACTTGTTCCGGCGTTATTCAGGGATTCCGCGGTGGTCAGTTTGACTTCCTGCCGAAACTTTTGATTTTCTCTCTCCCGTTCCTTACGGAGAATTCTGATGAAATCACCCGCCTCATGAGCTCGGATTTTGCAAAAGAGGTTTGTAAGGATTCTCAGAAAGACGGAGCTATCATCCTCGGTCTCGGCGATGCGGGCGGCTACCGTCAGTTCTCTAACGGAAAACACCCGATTACAAAACCGGATGATCTCAAAGGTCTCAAAATGCGAACTAACGGCATGGACACAATCGACAAGACATTCAAGGCTCTCGGTGCAAGCACTGTTTCTGTTCCGTATAATGACCTTTACATGGCTCTCAAAACTGGCGTTGCTGACGGTCAGGAAAATCCGTGGGTAAACGTAACTGGAATGAAATTCTACGAGGTTCAGAAATACTTCACGGATATCCGCTATCAGTTCCATCCGGATCCATTCTATGTAAACGTCGAGTGGTTCAACTCGCTTCCGGCTGAATATCAGCAGGTTATCCGCGATGCTACTGACGAGATGTTCAAAGTAAACAATCAGAAGATTGCCGACATGCAGAACGACGCTCTTGAGACAATCAAGAAGAATGCCGAGGTTTACACCCTTACACCGGCTGAGCGCGAAGCATTCAAACAGGCAACGGAAGTCGTCTATGATCAGTACCTCAAGGAAGGTCGCCTCACACAGGCTGAGCTCGACACGATGCGTGCTATCGTAGCCGGAAAATAACATCCCGCGTTTCTCAGATTCATTCGGCAGCATATTCAGCAAAAAGAGCATGCTGCCGATTTTTTTTGATGACGAAATAGGTGAGGTAAAAATGAACGGTTTAAAAAAAGCAGGCTCAATCCTGTACAAGATATATCTTTCGATAGGTATCGCTTCCATTGCCGTTATGACATGCTGTGTTATTTTTGCGGTAATTGCGCGATATTGCTTTGGATTTTCGCACAAATCCCTTGAGGAATTCATCACGACGGTCTTTGCGTTCAGCACGTTCTGGGGAATCGGAATCTGTTTTATCGAGAACGAGCATGTCACCATCAATTCAATCTTTGATATGTTCCCTAGGAAGTTTCAGATTTGTGCAAGTTTCTTCAATTATATCGTGACGCTCTGTGTTCTTTTTGTGATGATGAAATTCGGTGCGCACTATGCACTTAAATTTGGTTCTCAGATTTCATCGGGAATGGAAATCCCTTACATCTATATGTACGGAATCATTCCGGTCGGATGTTTCCTCGGAATTATCTGCGTGCTGATAAAACTTATAGGCTTTGTGGAATCTTTGTTCTGCCCGGCAGAAAATCCTGCCGTTAAGGAGGCGTAATCATGGCAATGGTAATTCTTCTTTTGTTTCTTGTTGTTTTTGCTGTATTGGGAACGCCTCTTGCTTTCTCCATCGGTGCTTCATGTCTTTCTTATATTCAGATTTATGCTCCTAATTTCATGCAGATGCTGCCGCTGTTCATGCTCGCCGGTGAGCTGATGAACCGGGGCGGTATTACCCAGCGAATCGTTGATTTCAGCATGTATCTTGTCCGACCTATTCGCGGCGGACTTGGTGAGGTCAATGTAATCGGAAGCATGATTTTTGGCGGAATCTCAGGCTCGTCTGTTGCTGACACGTCTGCTTTGGGATCAATACTGATTCCTGCGATGGAAAAAGAGGGCTATCCGTCCAATTTCTCTGCCGGTGTAACGGTCGCGTCATCAACAATGGGAATGATTATTCCTCCGAGCGTACCTATGATCGTCTACGCTATGGTTTCCGGGGAATCAGTCGGAAAACTCTTTATCGCGGCTCTTATTCCAGGAATTTTGATCGGTTTTTCCCAGCTCCTGATTGTATTCATCATCTCAAGAAAAAAAGGCTATCATCCTGAAAAAACTGAGTTTGATGCAAAACATTTTGTCCACACTATGCTGTACGGACTTCCTGCGGTATTGATGCCTGTCGTAATCGTCGGATTTGTAAGCTTTGGTGTTTGCACTGCAAGCGAATCTGCCGGAATTGCCGTTTTGTATGCAATCTTGATCGGATTTTTCTTCTATCGCGAGCTGACACTGAAAGATGTTTTGGACAGCCTCAAGCGAACGCTGATTTCTTCCAGCTCGATTATGATTATCATCGGATTTACCACAATCTTCACATGGCTTCTGACGATGGCGAATGTTCCTGCTACAATCGCAAACTTCTTCCTCGCGCTGAATCTTCCGCGGGCCGGATATGCGCTTTTGTTCGATGTGATCATTCTTTTCATCGGTACTTTCATCGATGTATCACCTGCAATTCTGCTCCTCTCACCGATTTTGCTTCCTGTAATGAAGAGCGTCGGAATCACAGGGCTTCAGTTTGGTGCGATGATGATTACAGGTCTTGCCATCGGACTCGTAACACCTCCTGTCGGAATGTGTCTGAACGCTTGTACAAAAATCAACAAGATGCCGATCATTGACATCTTCAAGGGTGCGCTTCCGTTCATAGTCTGCAACCTGATCGTTCTGATTTCAATCAGCGTGTTCCCGGTTCTTACGACATGGCTTCCTCAGTTCATTTCGTACTGATTTGAGAATCGATTTGGGCGACCCTTAAACAATATGTCCTGATGTGATATAGTTTTATAAAATGAGGCGGAGAAAATAGTGCACCTAGCCCGTTTTCTCCGCTTTTTTTATCACAAGGGAATCTCTGGAAGCTTAACTTTTTAGAGATGCCCATAATTTATGACAGAGGTGCGCGATGTATTTTGGTGGCTATGGTCTCGACATGACTTATATGATTTTTGTTCTTCCGGCAGTGTTGCTGAGCATTTGGGCTTCTGCAAGCGTAAAATCACGATTTTCCCAGTATGACAAAGTGATGTGCAAAAAAGGTCTGACCGGTGCTCAGGCCGCTGCTATTTTGCTTCGCGCAAACGGCATAACTGACGTAAAAATAGTCAGAATCAGGGGGCATTTGACCGACAATTACAATCCTGTGAACAGAACCCTGAGCTTGAGCGAAGCGACGTATGCAAGCTCGTCTATCGCCGCTGTTGGTGTGGCCGCACATGAGACGGGACATGCTATCCAGCACAACAAAAACTATTTTCCGCTGGTTTTCCGCCGGACGCTGGTTCCGGTTGCAAATATCGGTTCCCGATTCGGACCTCTTCTCGCCATCCTTGGAATCGGATTCGGTTTTTCGAACTACGCCGAGCAGTATCTTCCTGTCTGTCAGCTTATCACAAACTTGGGGCTGCTTTTGTTCGCAATGTCCGTTCTGTTCTATCTCGTTACGCTTCCTGTTGAATTCGACGCGTCGTTCCGTGCAATAAAAATCCTGAAAGGTGCCGGTGTCCTCGTGGATAAAAACGAAGTTCGCGGTGTCGAAAAAGTTCTTTGGGCTGCGGCAATGACATACGTCGCGTCTGCCCTTACGGCTGTCGGTTCTTTTATCCGTCTCTTGCTCCTGACAAACAGCCGCCGAAGACGATAGGTATGTGGACGCCCGCAGTGGGATGTTTCGGAGGAATAAAAAATGATAAGGAAAAATATAATACAAAAAAAACTGTGCCGTGTTATGGAAATCGGCATCTCTAGAAAGTCGCTTTAACGAATTCCTGGAGATGCCATATATTTGATAAAATAAGGCATGACATGAGGTTCGAAAATATCTGAGGCTGTTTTATCACTGCTGGCGATTTTTGAAACTTGTTAAAGCTATCGATTTTTATTAAATAGTATTCTATAATATAAAGTGGCTCTGCTTTTTGCACCGCCACTTAGTTTTTTATTGGGGCGTATTGATGAAAAAGTTTTTTAAAATCATTTCTTCTTTCCTTGCCTTAGGCGTTCTTTTCATTTCCTGCGAACGCATTGACCTTGAAGGTATCAGTGAGCTTAACCATATCGAGCTTTGGTATTCTCCATATACAAGCGATGCTCCGCCGCTCCCTGATGATTGTGAGCTTATCGACCGTATTGCCGGCGACCTTGGTATTGAGCTTAAGACTGTTGCTCTTCCTTCTGACAAAAGTGAACAGATTGAGATGATTTTTCAGGCTGCTCAGACGAATACACTTCCTGACATCTTTATGGTCAACCGCGATACACTTACCAAACTCGTAAAAGAGAACAAAGTTGCTCGCCTTGATTCAATGTTCAACATGATGCCTGAACGAACTGCACAGATGTATGATCAGGCGGCAAAAGATTTTACATCATACGATGGTCTCTGCTACGGACTTTCCCACACCGGTTCAATCGACCGAAACGAGGGTGTCCTTATACGAAAAGACTGGCTCGATAAACTGGGCCTTTCGGTTCCTGTAACTACTGACGATTTCATGCGCGTAATGCGTTCGTTTACGTTTGAAGATCCTGACGGAGACGGAATCGCGAACACTTACGGGTTCGGTGCTTACCTCGACACAAACTCTATTGACGAAGGTCTCGGAAAGAGATTCGCACCTTTCTTCGGCGCTTTTGGCGTTGAGGGAACTTACAATGCGACAAAAGAAAATTGCGGTCTCAATATTCATAAGCCTGCATATTACGAGGCTGTCGATTACATCCGCCAGATGATGAGCGACGGCCTTGTTGATCCTCAGTGGCTTTTCTACAACAAGAACTCATTTCGTGATGGTTGGAAGAGAGGTCGTTTTGGAATCATGAGGGAGCAGAACGGTGCTTTTGCGGCAGAGGCAAACTATAAACCTTTTGATGAGAGATTCCCTAATGGTGAATGGATTTTGATCGCTCCTCCGAAAGGTCCTCGCGGAGAATCTTCTGTCGGCGTATATGCGACCGGATACAGAACTTATGCTGTTTCTCGACGTGCGCAGGAGCTTGGAAAGCTTCCTATTATTGCCAGACTCCTTGAATGGATGAGCACGGACGGCTACAACTCTGTCGTTTATGGTGAGGAATCTGTAAACTTCAATATTGATGATTCCGGAAACATAACAACGGAAGATCTTCCGGATCCTGATTTAGCATATACTAAAAATGCTGCGGCTCCTCTGCTCCAGCTCAGAAACATGGTATTTTACAACAGCAATGCCGAGCTGGTTGCCCGCTATCCGACCTGGTATTCAATCAACGGAAAGGAGATGAGCCCTCTCAAAATTCTTCGTGCGATGCAGAAATATCCTTGGACGATCGCAATCGCAATCCCTGATAAGTCAGATGAGCTTAAGGCTTTTTATCAGCGCGGCGTTATGGACTTCGTAACTGGCGAGCGCACTTTGTCACCAGAAAACTGGCAGGGCTGGCTTGATGAATTCGATAAGATGGGCGGCGCAGACTGGGAAGCTCGCTGCAAAATCTTTGTAGACGAAAACAATCTTCTTATGGATTCAAACAAAATAGAGTAGAACACTGTTCAAGAAGGGGCTGTCCAATAAGTTTAGGAGATGTCATTTTCGGGGCGAACTCGGCAATGGCGCAGACTTATTGGGCAGCCCCTTTTTTTTGCGCGGAATCGATTTTTTTAAAACGTCGGAAAAGTAAAATATTTGGCCAGATTGTGTTTTTTCCGTTTGACATTTAAAGGAATAACTATATAATTAGACTGATTATTAGAGATTTTGGAGAAAAATCTTGCTAAAAAATTAAAAAAGTGACTTCATTTTAACAAAGTGTTCAGAAAAAATTATTTTTGCGTTTAAAAAAAGGAGTCCGAAATGTTTCGCAAGGGCGGAAAAACCATCATTATTACCATTATCGTTGCTGCCAGCATGGGAATTTTTGGTGGATTGTCATATTTGATTTATGATTCTGTTTCCATGGCCAATGCGAAAAAAAACGACCGCGAAGCCATTTCAGAGCTTGCAAACGATTATCTTACAGACAACCGAAAAACAGTCCTTATAATCAGTTCCTTTGATTCCATGATGCCGGCTGCCGTCCAGGAGATAAACGGCGTAACCGAAGTCCTTCTAAAAAATCTTATAAATTTTGATGTTGAATATATGGATGCCCTCGTTTTCCCGACGGAGGAGAACGAAAAACTTTTCTACAATCTTTTGAAGCACAGGATGCTGAATCATGCTCCGTACGATGCTGTCCTTGCATTTGGAGATCCTGCTCTTAAATTTGTCAGAACTTACCGAGACGATCTTTTTGACGATCATATCTTGTTCTTTGCTGATGTTACAAATCCTGAGCTTGCTGTCCAGAGCGTGAGGGATTTTGGAATTTCTGGAATCTTAAAGACTGATACATTCGACAAGACTTTAAAATTCGCCATGCAGCTGATTCCGGACGCAAAAAAGATTGTCGCTCTCACGGACGATACGCCGGTCGGCAATGCTTCTCTCTCCGCGCTGAGTTTTGCAGCCAGGGATTACACCCATCTGCCATTCGAAGTTATCAATGCGTCAAAATATTCTTTTAATGAGCTGGTTTCAAAGCTGCGCTCTGTGGAAAGTGACAGCATATTCATCTTCCTGGGATTTTCCACCGACAAGAACGGAAAGCGTTACTCAATCGCTGATTCATACAAAATCGCATCAAAGTATGTGACAAATGCCCCGATGTTCAGCGCGACGAACGGTGTTGCCGGAAGAGGAATCCTGGGTGGCAGCGTATATGATTTCAGAAAAGCTGGCGAGCTTGCGGGCATTATTATTTCCAAGGGACTTCTCGACGGCGTGAATATTTCATGCTACGGAGTGATTTCTGATTTCGGCAGCTACAATTTTATAGATCACGAAATTCTTGAAAAATTCGGCTTTGACAAACGGCTTGTAGATTTGCAAGTGACTGTCATAGATAAAAATATTGCGCTGGCTCGTACAAAAATCATCATTCCGTTCATCATAATTTCGATTTCTCTGATGGTTCTTCTTCTTATTTCGAGCATTCTTTACGTAAAGGCAAATCGCGCGCAGATTCTTGTAAATTTGCGCAACAAGGCAATCGGCAGAAAAAACAAGCTCCTGAAGGAATCTGAGGAAAGGTTCAAGCGGATGAGCCAATACGATTTCCTGACATCTATTCCGAACCGATCCTTTGCTGACCGTGAAATAAATGCATGTTTCAAAAAAAATCTTCCGTTCAGCATTTTTCATATCGACATCGACGGTTTTAAGAATTTCAATGACTACTATACCCACGATTGTGGCGACTTCGTTTTGAAGGAAATCTCTTCCCGACTCTCTTATCTTTCTGAGCAGCTCGGCTGTTTTGTCGCGAGGTATGGCGGAGACGAATTCCTTCTGATTTATACAAAAGGCTGTCTCGAGAACGGCAGTCCGGATTTCGCGCTCATAAAATCGGTCATGAACAAATCCTGCGTTTACAAAAATCTGAACCTTGACCTGACTATAAGCGGTGGCGTTGCAAATTATATCGAAGGGATTTCTTTTGATGAGCTTGCGAGCAATGCTGACCTTGCGATGTATGAGGCGAAAAAGCGTGGAAAAGGAAATATATGCTTCTTCCGCCCTGAAATGAAAGACGAGATAGTGGAAAAAAATAGAATTTCGAAAATGCTTGAGCATGCATGCGCCGAAAAACTTTTCTCAATATTGTATCAGCCGCAAATTGACACTATGACAGGAAAAGTGTGCGGTTATGAAGCGCTGGTTAGGTTGAACGGAGATTCTGTTCCGCCGTCGAAATTCATTCCTGTGGCGGAGGAAAGCGGCTATATCACGACGATCGGTCGCATAGTAATCGAAAAAGTTATTTCGCAGATGGCACAGTGGCGTCTGGAAGGTATGGAAATCAAAAAAGTCGCGGTGAATTATTCCATCGGTCAGCTCGTGGACTTGGATTATGTTGATTACCTTGATTTCCTGCTAAAAAAATATGACATTTCTCCGAAGTTTGTTGAGATTGAAATCACGGAAACCCTTCTTATGGAGAACAAAAAACTTGCCAGGACACTCTTTGATTCACTTGCAAAAATCGGAGTCGGTCTTGTACTCGATGATTTTGGAACGGGCTACTCTTCTCTGAGTTATCTGACCTATCTTCCGGCGAAAAAGGTGAAAATCGACAAATCTCTTATCGACAATTATCTGATTGAGGGAAAAGAAAGTTTTATCAGCAATATCGTTCGGCTCGTGCATGACCTTGGAATGGAGCTGACCATCGAGGGCGTTGAGCAGCAGTGGCAGTATGATCTTCTCCGAACTCTCAAGTGTGATTATATTCAGGGATATTACTTCAGCAAGCCGATTCCGGGCGAAGATGTAGCTGCTTTTGTGCCTGATGTCGCCGCATCTTAAAATCGTCTACTTTTGCTGTTTTTTTTCCGCCTATAGTCATTAAAATCTTTTACCGCTATAATTAAAACTTCAAAAAAATTCAATAGAGGTTTTTATGTCTAGAAGACGCGTTGTGATTACAGGACTTGGTGTGGTTTCACCGGTCGGAAACAATGTTGAGGAAACTTGGAACAGCGTAAAAAACGGAAAATCTGGAGTTACCAGAATCTCTTTGTTTGATCCGAGCCGTCTGCCAGTTCAGATTGCCGCTGAAGTCAAAAATTTTAATATTGAGGATTATGGAATCGATAGCAAGGCTGTCCGCAAGATGGCGCGCTTTTCTAAATTCTGTCTTGCTGCTTCTAGCCAGGCAATTGCCGATTCAGGTTACACAAAAGAAGCTTTGCAGGCAGAGAAGGCTGCCGTCATGGTAGGCTGCTGTATCGGCGGCATGGACGCAACAAGCGAAGCATTTGCAAAACTCGATGACCCTGAGGCTGGTCCGATGAGGATGCCGCCTCTTACCACTCCGCTGATGATTTCAAATGAGGCTGCTGCAAACGTCAGCATCTATTACGGGCTCCAGGGATTGTCATGGACGCTCAATACGGCTTGTGCTTCGGGAACTGATGCGCTCGGTCTCGCCGTTGACCTGATCCGCTCTGGACGCACCGACGTGTGCATTTCCGGCGGAACTGAGGCTGCCATCACAGAATTTGCTGTTGCCAGCTTCGTAAAGCTTCAGGCTCTCGCCTCAAAATTCAATGACTGCCCGGAAAAGGCAAGCCGTCCGTTTGACCGAGACCGCGATGGATTCATCCTTGCGGAAGGTTCTGCAATGTTCATCCTTGAGGAGCTTGAGCATGCAAAGAAACGCGGCGCAAAGATTTATGCTGAAGTAGCTGGCTTTGGTTCAAGCTGCGACGGATATCACATTACGGCTCCGTTAAAGGACGGAAGCGGTGCTGCCCTTGCCGTAAAGGAAGCTCTTGCAGATGCCGGAATGAGCGGAGAAGAAGTTCAGTATTACAATGCGCATGGTACTTCAACTCATGCAAATGATGTTGGTGAGACAAACATGCTCAAAGTTGCTTTCGGCGACCACGCAAAGAAGCTCCACATATCATCAACAAAGTCGATGACCGGTCACCTCGTTGGTGCTGCGGGTGCAATCGAAGCTTTGTTCTGCGTAAAGGCAATCAACGAAGGTTTTATTCCGCCGACAATCAATATCGAGAATCAGGATATCGAGGGCGGATGTGACCTTGACTACACCCCGAACAAGGGAATCGAGTGCAATGTTGACGTTGCCGCAAGCGCGTCGCTCGGTTTTGGCGGTCACAACGGCTGCATAATCATCAAGAAATATAAGGACTAGTTCCTCAAAAACAAAAACGGGAAAGTCGGATCATCCGTCTTTCCCGTTTTTTTATGCCACAAGATTTTATCAGTTTTTCAGCGTCCGGATTTCCTGTATCAAATCTTCGTAGCCTTTTCCGTATTTTTCGTAGAGCGGCTGGATTTTTTCTTCAAATTCTTTTTTCTGCTCAGGAGTGTATTTGATCACGGTATTTCCGCTGTCCATGACGAATTTTTCCGAGCTGCTTTCTTTTTTTGCCCACTGTTCGAATTCAAAAGCCTGAGTTTTGGTTGCGCAGCTTTTTATTATCGCTATGTATTTTTCGTCCAGGGATTTCAGGCATTCCGTTGATGCGACAAGTATGTCCGGAATGCGGGCGTGCTCATCGAGATTGTAGTATGGCGCGGCAAGATAGTCGCCCATTGATTCATAGGTCGGCCAGTTGTTTTCCGCGCCGTCTATTATTCCGTTGAGAAGATTCGTGTAGACATTCGCCGTTCCGATGTCCGTTATGCCGATGCCGCCCAGAAGCTCGACCATTTCTATCATCATCGGGCTGTCCATCACGCGGATCCTCATATTCTGCATGTCGGATATAGAGTTGATTGGCTTTTTCGTATAGAACGAGCGCACCCCTGAGTCGTAGAAACAAAGCCCCATAAGTTTCGGCTCTTCTTTTTCGATGCTGGTGAGGAAAAAGTTTCCGATTTGTCCTGTGAGAACCGCTTTCATGTGCGATTCGTCGCGGTAGAGGAACGGCAGCTGCAGGATATTCATTGATTGAACGTATTTTGTCAGTGGCGAGCACGATACTCTTGCAAAAGCGATTTCGCCTTTCTTTAGCGCTTCGAGAGCTTCGCTTTCGGTCTGATAAAGCTCGCTTCCGCTGTGAACTTCAATATTGATTTTTCCGCCAGTCCGAGCTGATACGAGGCGGGCGAACTCATAGTCTGCCTGTGTGGTCGGGTATCCCTCGATGTGAACTTCCGACAAGATCAGCGTTGTCGTTTTTTTATTGCAGCCGGAAAACATAACAACAGCGAGGGAAATAATAACAGAAAATAGAATCTTTAACCATTTCATTGCAATTTATAATTATGTTGCCTAAATTGAAATAAGGCAAGTTTTTTAGTAAAATGTAGCAATCATGAGAAAATTTTGTATTTTGATAACCGCATTGCTTTTATCTTCTCCTTTTTTTGTTTTTGCACAGAATGAAAACCTTGCGGAAGAGGACATTGAAAACGGAAAGTCTGTGGCAGAAAATCAGTCTGAGCTGGCGGTTTCAGAATCAGAAGAATCTGCTGATATAGCTTCAGAAATTGAATCAGAAAACTCAGCATCATCATCGCTCAACTTCAAGGGACTTGTTCCTTTTGTACCGTACCATGAAAACGACGGAAAAAAGCATTATATATCTGCCCTCACCGGTATGTTTATCTTCAATCTCGGAATGTCAACATGGAATCGCTATGTTATAGGTTCCAGCTGGGCGCAGACTGGTCCTGAACAATGGTCATATTTTTGGCGCAGGCGGCTTTCATGGGATAACGACTGGTATTGGACGAATTTTGTTCTTCATCCGTATCAGGGAAACCTCTATTACATGTCGTCGCGAAACTCAACCCTTAACTTCTTTGAGTCGATGGGCGTGACCATTATCGGTTCTTGTATCTGGGAATACCTTTGCGAGACAAACGCTCCATCCAAGAACGACATGATTTACACAACGCTCGGCTCTTTTGCCGTCGGAGAGATGCTTTACAGGCTCTCGATGTGTGCTGATGAAAAAATCCCGTGGCTCGGTTACATCATAAACCCGATCCGTCTCATCAACGAGCCGATTACCCGTCAGAAACCGCGAAATCCGCACGGAAACATTCATTCTCTTTCTCTGAGTTTTGGCGGTGGATTTACTACGGCATACACAAATCTGATTGACTGCACGGATTATGATTGGAAAAAATTAGAGCTTTACCCTGGTTTTGCGACCCCGGAGCTTTTTGTCGTCTACAATGATCCTTTTACGAACGATTCAAATTCGCCTTTCTCGCATTTTGAGCTGAAAATTAAGGGAGCAATTGGTGCCGGCTCTGGAAAAGGTGCGGACTGTGAATACAAAAAGCTTGATAAGCAGATGATGTACAACCTGCGCATAGAGAGCAACGGATATATCTGGTCTCGCTCGCCTAGATCTAGCGATAATGTTGATACTTCCATGGGTATCGTTCTTCTCTATGATTTTGACTGGCACTCTTTCTATGAGCTTTCTTCACTTGCCCCTGGTGTCGCAATCAAACAGAGAATTTCTTTTGATAAATCTCGGATTGAATGGCAGGTTCACGAGGCGGGTATCGTTCTCGGAACAACTGATTTCTATTATTTCCACCGTCAGCTTGTTGATCCTATGACTGTCACATCAAGAAATTACAGCTATACGATTGGCGCTCAGGCTGTTACAAAATTCAAATTCCAGACTGATCGAGGTTTCGCGGTTAATTTCGGTTTCCGCGGATATGCTATGTATGATTTTTACAATCAGCTTCAGCCAAGGGCGTCTGTCGGCTGGGAATTCATCGGAATCGGAAATCTCGGATTGGAATTCCCTGTCTCAAGGATTGTCAGAATCGGAATTGCTGATGAAGCCTATGCAAAACGAACTTATTACAAAAAATACGATGATGTTTTCCAGTTTGTAAACACTGGAAATCTATACGTAAAATGGCAGATAAAATAGCCAAAGAGAGAGTATGAAATTAATTAGCACAAGAGATCCTGAAAATCGCGTGAGTTTTCAAAAGGCTGTCCTCGACTGCATGCCGGAGGATGGTGGATTGTACGTTCCGTCGGATTTTGCTGATTTGCGCCGATGGCTTTTGTACACCGATGAGAACACGACGTTCCAAAGCATCGCCGGAAGTCTTACGTCATCTTTAATAAAAGAAGAATTCTCTCCGATCATATCAGAAACGATTGCGACAAAGGCATTTCCGTTCGAGCCAAAAGTCCGTCAGCTTGACAACAATCTTTTTACGCTCGAACTTTTTCATACTCCGACCGGAAGTCATAAGGATTTCGGAATTTCTTTTCTTGTAAACTGTCTGGAAACAATTCTCACGATCAAGGGCGAGACGGCAACGTTTTTGGATGCGACCGTCGGTGAGCTTGGTGCAAGCCTTTCTCGCTGCATCCGTGGCAAAAAACATCTGAAAGCGGTGCTCATTTACCCGCGCGGATATGTTCGCGGCCTGAGCGAGGAAGATTTTGTCTGGAACGGCGGAAATGTCCTTCCGATTGAAGTCGATGGAAGTGAATATACCTGCCATGAAATCGTCCGTGAGATTTTTGCGAACCATGATTTTGTCGAAAGATATAATCTGACCGTGGCGAACACCGCCAACATCGGCCGGCTCCTTCCGCAGACTTTCTTTTACCCGTTTGCGTTCAGCCGCATAAAAAAATTGGTGAACGGCGATATCTATTACACAATGCCTGGCGGAAATTATTCAAATCTTGTGGCAGGCCTTTACAGCTGGCGTTTTGCCCTTCCTGTAAACGGATTTATATGCCCTTCGACCGACGAAATCAAAAACGACGTCCTCGGAAACTGCACGATAATGGACAGCCTCGTTGATGTCAGAAATCGCGAGAAAGCAGATCCGGCAAGCCCTTCAAATCTTGAGCGGCTTGAGGAAATCTTCAACTCGAATTCAGCCATGCTCAAGCATTTTATCTACCCTGCAGATGTGAGCAATGCGCAGGCCGAGGATGCGACCCGCGAGCTGTTCATGAAATACAAGCTGTTTGCAAACCGCGCTACCGGAGCTTCCTACCATGCAGCCCTTCAGAAATCTTCCATGCTTAGCGAGGATGATTCCGCTCTCGTGCTAGTAATGAGAGATCATCCGGCGCTTAACTCAGATTATATCCGCCATGCAATCGGCGAGGCTCCTGAAATGCCGGAAAGAATCAGCCAGGCACTCCGCCACAATGAACTGAAACGTCCGTATGTGAGCAGCGTGGCGGAAGTCCTTCTGACCATGGCAGATGAGTTTTAGAGGAGAAGCCTCTCCCCGTGGAGATGGTCGCCGTTAGGTGACTCTCGGTAAAGACTATGCCCAAATCTGGAGGCTCCTAAAGAATCGGGGTCCCTCCTATAAAAACTCCGCGTTTGCGCCATAGCGTGGCGTTGCACGGAGGCAATGAATATGCAAGTTTTTGCTAACGGAAAAAACTTGGCCGTGATAAAAAATACATCAGTGTAATTTTTATCACGGCCTGCTAATTTCGCCTGTAGCGTCCGCTTATTTTTTCTTTCCCTCAACAAGCTTTACGAATTCCGCGCACTTGTATTCGGCTTTTTTCTGCGCCGCATTCAATTTCTTGAAGAGCGAGTCGATTGTCGCCTGCTTTGCGTCTTTTGCGTCCAGCGAGAGAATAGACTTGTAAAGCGCGAGGCTTGCTTCCATCTTTTCCTTGTTGAACCATTTTATGCCGTCATATTCGTTTGCACCAGCCAGAAGCCAAGCGTCATTTGATTCCGCGAGCTTTTGTGCGACGAGAAGCAAGTCTTCTTTTGTGGATTTTTCTGTGAGGTGCGGCTGTTCTCCTTCGGTAAGCGCAAATGCTCGGTCGAAGAAGCTGTATGAGGCCATGTCTCCGATTTTTGTGTTTCCCGTGAATTCCGCGATTTTTCGTTGCAAACTCCACTTACGTGCGAAACCTGCTTTTGCCAGCGGCTCAAGCGCAGCGAATATGTAGAGATAAATATCGTCGAGCATGACTTTTGTGCCTTTCTTTGCTGCGAATGCAAGCGTTTTCGGAGGCGCGATTTTAGTGAATTTCGGAACGATTTTTTCAAGCTCGGCAAGGCGTTTTTCGAGTTTGACAAGCTCCGGTGAAGAGAGTTTCTTCGCTTTTGGAGCAACTTTTGTAGCTTTTGCTGATTTCGCGCCTTTCTTTGCTTTTGAAGAAGGAATTGCGTTTGCTTTCAGTTCTTCTTCTGCAGAAAGCTTTGATGTTTCTTCCTCTATCCGCTGCTTTATCGTGGCGATTTCTTTTGCGATTCTTGCTTTTTCTTCTTCGATGAACTCAACTTCAGCAAATTCGTTTGCGACGGTGTAGAAATATTCGAGCGGAGAAGAAATGAGCTTTTTGAGCTGAGCGGCAGTTGCCTTTTTCAAGCCAGCCTCTTTCAACTCTTTTGTGCTCATGCGGAGCGTGCCCAAAGATGTGCAAAACTCGTTTCCGATTACATTCTGGAATGCCTGATACAATTTCTTGTAGTGAAGTTCCTGCCATGCGGTGTGAAGGTCAGGAGTTCCCTTTCCGTTCAAGAAGTCGTGGAGTTCTTTGAGTGAGCCGTCGACATCTTTTTCCTGGCGGATATCCATGAAAATCTGTGTTTCAAAGCCGTTCAATGCGATGAACATACCCTGATCGCAGATGTCCTTTGATTTTCGGATGTACCAGAGGTTGCTTCTGTCTTCTCGGAAAATCATGTAGAAGTCTTCTTCGCCCCAAAGACCTAAGCCTTCTGAAATCGAGCGGGTGACGAGTTTTTTGTCGTTTTCGCCGCTTCCTGTTTTGACTGCGTATTCACAAGACTGCTTGATCCAGCCTGAAGCGCGCTCATATTTGTTGTTGTAGAAGACAACGCTGTATTCTGAGCCGCATCGGTTTGAATATGCAAAGACATTTTCGTTTACGCTGCCGTTGTTCCACACGTCATAGAACAAGAAATCTTCAACGCCTGCAAAGAGATAGCGTTTTTTGAGAAGAGGGAAAATCTCGCGCTTGTGGCGGTCGATGAGATACTGGTCAGGAACTTCGTCGCGATAAGCACGGGTGTATTCCATGCCGTATTTTTCTTCAAAGCCTTCGATCTGACCGTGACCGAACATCGGCAAGCCAGGCATTGTTGCCATAAGTGTACAAACACCGAAATATTTGTCGCCTTTTCCGAACTGAGCGACTGCCGTTTCTTCGTCAGGGTTGTTCATGAAGTTGACATAACGCTTCAAAATCTGCGGGTCGAAGTTGATTGTATTTTTGACCGTCTGGCGGTATTTGTAGTTTTCTTCTTTTTTGAGCATGTTCATGAATGCAGAGTTGTAGACACGGTGCATTCCGAGAGTGCGCGTAAAGTAGCCTTCCATCATCCAGAAAGCTTCGGCAAGAAGAAGCGTATCAGGCACTTCTTTTGCAACGCGGTCAACGACTTCACGCCAGAATTCGTTCGGAATCCGGTCTTCAAACTGCTGTGCCGTGAGCGCGAATTCTGAACGGGTTGCAATATCGCCGCCTTTTCCCGGCTCCGGATACCACAATCGCTTGATGTGCTTTTTTGCCAGAACCATTGCCGCATCGAATCGGATAATCGGGAAGTTTCGGGCTACATGCAGGATTTTCTGCATGACTTCTTCGCGAGCAACAGGATTCAAAAAGTCAATCTGAGCCGTATCGTTCCACGGCATGCCTGTGCCGTCGTTTCCATGATAGATGTATCGCGTGTCGCCCGTGGCTGTATCGACGCGCTTAAAACAGACAGCACAGTCGTTTTTGGAGTAGTAGTGGTCTTCGAGGTAGATTGCAACACGGCTGTCGTGGCTTAAGTTTACGCCGTTATAAGTGTACTGCGGGAACGGATTGTCGCGCCGCTGAACGAATAAATCAGGCTTTTCAACGACCCATCGTGCGTCCATACCTGTGTGATTCGGAACCATGTCACTTGCAAGGCGGATACCTCGCTGCCACAAGCGGGTGCGCAGGTTTGAAAGGGCATCCCAGCCGCCCAAATTCCATGCAATTTCGTAGTCATCGAGAGAATACGCCGAAGCCGCAGCCTCCGGGTTTCCGCAAATCTGCTTGATTGTACGGCTTGCAGGGCTTCGCTCCCAGAGACCGATGAGCCACAATCCGGTAAAGCCTTCGTCACGGAGCAAATCAAGCTCTTCATCAGGAATCTGGTCGAGACGGTTGATTTCGCGGTTGTATTTTTTTGAAAGCTGGTAGAGCCAGACAAGAACGGTTTTTGCCATGAGGACGACCCGCGGCATCCATTCTTTGTCGGCAGAAAAACGTTCGTATTCGCGCATGAGATAGTCGTAGTTCGGAGGAGACATGTCGGGACTGCCTCCGTTCGTCGGGTGCCATGCAGGCTTCCATTCTTCTGAGAGCAAATCCATTCCGCTGAAAAGCCGCTTTAGCCAGTAATCTTCTCCCTCGCCATCGCCAGGAACGAGCAGATCTGCCCAATGAACGCGCACGTAATCCAGCTGCTGCTGAATGTTGTCCGGCGCATATAAAACCGGTTCTCGCAGGAATGAAATCAAATCGTGGCCGAAAGTGCCCCAGTACGGCAATTTTTTGAAATAGGCCTGAATCTTCTTCCAGGAGTCGTTCCAGACCGCGTTTTTGGAGAGATTGTCGTCGTTGAACAGTGGCTTGAACGGTTTGAATGCCGGGTTTTCGTTCGCCAGATGAAGCATGATGATTTCTTCGAGAGTCTGCTCCCTGTTCGTGCGCACGCGACCCGTTTTTCGTTCGGTCAGCTCCGTGTTGAGGTACTCTTCGATGGAGCACTGCCCCTGATATACTGCGACCGGCGGGAATTCCTCGCAAAACTGAACGAGCATTTTTTCAATCTCAGCTTTTCCGAATGTGTTTTCAAGCTCCGAAAGCAAATCCTTGAAAGCCGTCTGAAATTTCTGGCGGCGGTAAATGTAACAGGCAAGATGGAAGATTTCATCGAGAAGTCCCATCGCATTGAGCGTTCCCGCGCTAATCTGTACTGCATTATTCTTCTTGAGATATTGATTTAATTTTTCCGCAAAAGTTCTGACGGCACCGATATTTGCCAGAATGACATTTCCTGAAGATGCGTAGAGTGATTTAGAAAAGCCACACGCATCTCTGACACTTTTTGATACATGAAACTCGTTAAAAGAATACATCATAAGTTTATTTTACCATGAATTTGAACAATCTTGCTTATATTATTGCATAATTTTTTGTTTTCGGAGAGCTTTTCTGCGGTAACGCCCATTCTCCAGGTCCAGTTAAACTTTGTTACCGTTCCAGGAATATTGATCCTTTCATCCGAAGCTTTTTTTGCATAATATTTTTTGTCGAGGTAGAGCCAGTCCTGAATCGGATTGATAAACCATGCGCCGTTCGTTTTTGCGCAGAGAGTCAGGAAATCAGAGGCTGTCTCCGGAGTGAATTCATCTCCTGTCTGATAAAGTTTTTTCGTCTCCCCGGTGATTTTTGTGTAGAGCGAGTTGAGTTCGGCACATTCCAGAGTTTCCATGGTTTCAAACCATTCCCTCATCGTGGATGAATCATGCACGCTCGTCGTTACTACGCTGTTTTTTGGGTAGGATTCAAAATCTTCAAAGGGCTGATTTTTTTCTTCCCATTTTTTGCACCATCGCACGACCTTAAGCCCCAGAATGGAGAATTTGCGGAGTATCTCATCCATGGACTGAATCCGAACCCCAAGATTTTCTCCGCACGGAACCATGTTTACGGCAGGAACGAGAGATTTGAACAGCGCTTCGGCCTGATTCTTCCAAAGTTCCTCCTGCTTTGCGTTTGTCTTTTGAAATAGAGCGGAGAGTTTTTGGCGCTCGTCATCTGAAAGCGAAAACCAAGCCCGCGATTCACCATATTTATAGTACGGAACGAAAGAATTTTTCTTGATTTCGATGAGAGTCCTGTTTTTCCAATATGCTCTGAGCCGTCTGAAAATCTCTTCCTGAATCGATGAGTCGATGGCGAAAGCATCAAGATTGATTGAATTTATGTCGCTCTCGGTTTTTACATCCGGTTTGAAAAGCCAAAGTTCCTCCCGCCCGATTCTTTCGCACAAAATGGAAAGAATTTCACGGGTTCGTTCAGGATTTCCTACCAGCCGGACAAAATCTTCCGTCGGAATGTGAGGCTGACTGAGCCATCGTATTCGCTCCTTTGAGAATCCTTCCTTTTCGAGCGCGGAATGGCTGATCGGTGCGTATGGTTCCGTGTGTCCCATTTCCGCCGTGCTCTCTCCGTCTGGAATCGTCCACAATCTGAAAAATCCGGGAATATGATCCAGTCGGTATGCCCCAAAAAATTCTTGAGCCGTCAAAAGTCTCTGCTTCCACCACTCAAAGCCGTTTTTTTCTTGCTCCTTGAAGTTGTAGCACGGGAAACCCCAGTTCTGCCCGGTCGGATTTTCTGAATCTGGAGGGGAGCCTGCCCTGAATTTATGCGTGAATACATCAGGTCTGGACCATACGTCGCAGCTGTCTTCATTCAGCAGAATAGGGATGTCCCCTTTGAGAATTATTCCGTCTCCGCGTACTTTCTCCGCAGATTTCTTCAGCTGAGCGAACGCTGTATATTGCAGCCAGGCATAGAACAAGTTTTGTGTGCGCATGGAGCTTGACTTCCAGAGGCGTTCTATCTCGTCCGCGGAAAGATTCTTGTCTTTTGTCTTCCATTCTTTCCAAGATGCCTGCATGTATTTATATTTGAGAGTTTTATAGACACAGTAAGGAATAATCCAGAATGATTCTTGCTTTATGAAGCGTATCAGGTCTGTGCCAAGTGTATCGCTCTTTTCTTTTCCCGCAGAATAGACTGTCGTCATGAAAATTTTTCTCAGAAGCTGATTTTTTGCTTCCAGAATGAAGTCGTAGTCAAAGCGTTCGTCTTTTTTATGCGAGAGAAGTTCATCGTATGTTTTTTTGAATGCAGAATCGTTTTCGTAGCAGCCGTCAAATCCATCGACCTCAGAGACGTTTATATAGATCGGATGAAGTGCAAATGCGCTCAATGCGTCGTATGGAGAGCTTGAAGTTCCTGTGTCCAAAACGGGAAGAAGTTGAATTATCGAAAAGCCGCAGTTTTTTGCAAAATCAGAAAGTTCTATGAGGGATGTGTATTCCCCGATGAAAGGGGAGTTTTCAGTTCGCACAGCTCCCAGGGGAACGGCGAATCCTGACCGATTCTTTTTTTCAAACATTCTTTGATTATATCATAGTATTTTCATAAAAGCGAAAACTCGTGGAAGTTTTGCTATATACACCACCCATGTTTCCAGTGCCAGACGGGTTTTGCGAGCTTGTAGCTGAATGGTTGTTTTCTTTCGAAGTCGGGGAGCCATTCCGTGTCTGCGCACAAATCCTGATAGAAGAGATAGTCGAAGTCGTATGCCTCGATGAGGTCGCGCAGGTCTGCGTCTTCCGACGTGTTTACGAGCCTGTTTTCGATTGCGGAGAGAGCTTTTTTTCGTCGTGCAAGCTCATCGTCGCTGCCTTTGAACGGAACCGGCGTGTACTGGGACATCAGCGAGATGACAGCCTTGCCGTCCGCATTTCCCTTGAGCCATTCGAGCACGTCCGCCGTTTCGATGAATTTTCCCGGCAGAAAGAGGTGCCGCACGATGACGCCCTGAAGAATCTTTTCTTTTTTT
>CAMVSS010000010.1 GCA_947170195.1 uncultured Treponema sp.
AGACATTGTCCGCGCATACAACTTTGAAAACATGGATGACTTCGCTTACGAGTACAACCGTTTTCACCGATAACGCCGATTTTTGCTCCGTAGTAGTAAGAAATGGAAATGTCTTTGAGGACAACTTTTGTTCCATACGCGCGGGAAACGCGATCCATCGTGTAAATGATTTTTTTATCGTCAAATGTCTTAGCCATTCTTAAAGTATATATTAGATAGAAAAAATTGTCAGTGTTTGTTTCTTGTTATCAAAAAATCTTGCATGATAAAATCTGAAATACAAGCTGGGAACCGCAACTCTGGAAGGACGGGCATTTTTATGTGTCCGCCCCCTGAAGTTTTTGTGCTATGTGCTGACGGTATAGACTATATAACTTGAAAGATTTGTGATATACTTATTGTCTGGAGAGTTGGAATTTTATCTTTGCAAATTTGTAAGGAGATTTTAATGACCGTTCCTAAGATGTTGCCGCAAAAAATCCTTTTTGGCCTTATGGCTCTCAGTTTTGCATCTTGCGGATTATTTAAAAAATCTAATGAAAACACATTCTCCCATGGAAAAATCTCATTCATGCTCGTTGATACAAGCGGAAATCCTCTTGGTGGAGAGGGCGCAGGCAAAGTTATTGATGCCATGAAAAGATGGACGGGAGTTGATGTAGAATTCCGTTACATTCCGACTGATGAATACAACAAAAAAGTTACGGAAGTGTTTGAGCATCCTTCTTCAGCACCTATGATTATGCATATCAACAAAGTGAATCAGGAGCTTATTCAGGCTGTAAACGACGATTTTCTTTGGGATCTGAACGAATTTATCTGGGACGCGGAAAAATATCCGAATCTTTCACAGGCAAACAAAAATGTATGCAAAAGCCTTGAGGTAAACGGAAAACTCATCGGATTGTACAAGGCCCGCGATATAGGCCGCAACGGATTTTCTTACAGAGTGGACTGGGCTGAAAAACTTGGTCTTCCTGAACCAAAAACTCCTGAAGATGTCTACAACATGATGTACGCATTCACTTACAAGGATCCTGATGGAAACGGAATAAATGATACATGGGGACTTGCTATGTGCAACTACACAGGTCCGTTCGATGTAATTCAGACTTGGTTTGGATGCGGAAATGCCTGGACAGAAGAAAACGGAAAAATCGTGCCGATTCATCAGACAGCTGCATATAAAGATGCCTTGGACTGGATGCGGGTTTTGTATCAGGAAGGACTGATGCCGTCAGATTGGGAAACACGCGATTCAAAAACTTGGCAGGCTCAGATTACAGACGGTCATGCAGGAGTCTTTGTTGATGTTATGGATGGCGGAAGACGTATTTGGGATAATTTAGTCTCTCACAAAGTTCCGTCAGTTTCAGACCCTTCAAAATTCGCAGGCATGAATTTGATTGGAGCTATCAATGACAAGACTCTGGCAACTTCCGGCTACAACGGATTCCTTGTAATCACAAAATCAGCATCTCGGGAACAGGTCGAGACTTGTCTGCACTATCTCGACAAGATGTGCGATGACGAGATGGTAATTCTTGCGGCTTATGGTCTGGAGGGAGTCCACTACAATCTTCAGGGCGGAAATATCGTTCCAATAAGCACAAAATCCAGCTCAAGTGATTACAGCGCGCTCAATCAGACACAGTGTTTTATTCCGCATGCGCTGAACGCAGCAAAACCTTCTGTCGTTCAGAATGAACGCAAACGAAAGGAAATACAGATCATCGCAGAAAACGAGAAGAGTGCGGTATTCAATCCGGCTGTATCATATCTTGCAAATTCTCCAACTTATGCAACTGAAGGTGGAAAGCTTGATAAAATCATTTCCGAAGCCCGCACAAACTATATTTGTGGAAAGATAAGCGAAGTCGGACTGCAGGCCGCTTTTGATGAATGGAACAAGAACGGCGGGACCGAAGTTCTTTCTGAAGTCAATGAGCAGTATCGTGCTGACAAAAACAAGGAATAGAGGTGGATATGCAGATTCGAAGCTTAAAGGTCAAATTGATTGTCGTTCTTTTGGCAATCGTAATTCTTTCAAACGTTGTAATCGGTATGGCCTCTCAGACAATTTCACGAAAAGTTGTTTCTGATACTGTCCATGAAAATCTGTCAAATGTCGCAGCAAAAACCGCGGTAGAGATTTATGCAGTAAATGACAACAATTTTAATATGCTGACAACCCTTGCGACTCAGCCTTTTATGAAAGATCCGTCTGTAAGTGCCACAGAAAAGAACAATGCTGTAATGGCAATCGCAAAGCGAAATCTTACAAAATTTAAAAGCGTAAACTATTACGATGCAAAAGGTAATACAATCACGATGGACGGAAAAACAGTGAATTCTGCCCACGAGACTTTCTTTAAGGAAGCGATGGCAGGACGTCAAATGGTTTCAGATCCGACGTATGACTCGGGATCCGGACAGACCATGTGCTACGCGATTCCTGTTTTTAACCGCCACCATGTTCCTGAGGGAGTTTTGGCGGCAATCGTTTTTGGCGACAGACTTTCTCAGATTGTTTCCGTAATGCAGATTGGTGAGAATTCACATCCAGTGGTTCTGAACATGAAAACGGGCGCAATCGTCGGCGAATTCCTTGGAGGAGTTGTCGCAGATCGCCTCGATGGAAACAGCAATGAAAAACTTGCGGAAATCGTAAAGCTTGTCCGCGCTGGAAAAACAGGAGGATCTGCTTATTACGACAATCTTAGAAAGGCAAAGATGACCTGTTCATACAGACCTGTCGGTGAAAATTGTGATTGGGCGGTTTTCTGCGCGGCTCCATACAATGACTATTTTGGCGGATTGACGACTCTTTCTATCGTAATCATTGCAACTCTCAGCATAAGTATTTTCCTGGCGGTCATCGCTTGTGTAGTAATGCTTTCTGTAAGCCTCAAACCCCTCAAAAAGGTTGATGATTCGATCCATGAAATTGCTACCGGTAATGCGGATCTTACGCGACGAATCTCGATCAACACAAAAGATGAAATCGGTTCGGTGGTCGAAGGATTCAACATGTTTGCTGAAAAACTTCAGACAATCATCGCCCGCATAAAAGATTCGAATGTCATCCTTGGCAGTGCGGGAAATGATCTTGATTTCAGTACCCAGGATACGGCATCCGCAATCACAGAGATTATTGCTAATATCCAGAGCGTACACAAACAGATTTCAAACCAGAGCCAGAGCGTAAATCAGACCGCAGGCGCCGTTAACGAAATCGCCTCAAACATCACATCGCTTGAAAACATGATCCAGACACAGGCTTCGGGCGTAACGCAGGCTTCTGCCGCAGTAGAACAGATGATCGGAAACATCTCTTCTGTAAGCCAGTCGATGGACAAAATGGCGGATTCATTCTATGAATTGCATCAGAATGCACAGACCGGATTTGAAAAACAGAACAAAGTAAATGAAAAAATTCAGCAGATCGAATCTCAGTCTCAGATGCTTGAAGAAGCCAACAGAACGATTGCTGCGATCGCAAGTCAGACGAACATGCTTGCTATGAATGCGGCTATCGAGGCTGCCCATGCAGGAGAAGCTGGCCGCGGATTTAGCGTCGTAGCAGACGAAATCCGAAAGCTTTCGGAGACATCTTCTCATCAGTCTAAGACGATCCATGCCCAGCTTAAGGAAATTCGAAATTCCATCAATGATGTTGTAAACGCTTCTACCGAGTCGAGCCAGATACTCGGATCCGTTTCTTCACAGCTTTCCGACACAAATCAGCTTGTGCGCCAGATGAAGTCGGCCATGGAAGAGCAGACCGAAGGCTCAAAACAGATTACAGACGCGCTTCATTCTATGAACGACAGCACCATCGAAGTTCGAAATGCATCCGAGGAGATGTCTTCAGGAAACAAACTGATTCTTGCGGAAGTCAAAAACTTGCAGGATGCGACACAGGTTATGCTTGGAAGTATGGAAGAAATGTCCATCGGAGCAGAAAAAATCAACGCGACCGGTGCACATCTCAAATCAATCTCAGGAAATTTGAAAAATACAATCAATGAGATTGGCGAGCAGATAAACCAGTTCGAAGTATAAGGATCTGTAAATATTTCAGACTTTTTAGATTGCAGGCTGCTGAGATTAGACTTGGCAGCCTGTTTTTTTTCGGAAACTGGCTTTTGCTCTATTGAATTTGTCCTTTGCTTTCTATATAATTAAAAAATCTTTTCTGGTATTCCGGATTGAAGGAGGTGAATTTAGCATGGCAACAATCTTGGTTGACGAATCAGAGAACCTTGAAAAAGCAATCAAACGCTTCAAGCGCATGGTTGAAAAAGAAGGTATCATCCGCGAATTCAAAAAGCGTGAATACTTCGTTAAGCCTTCTGCAACTCTTCACCAGAAGAAGACAACTCTTGAGCGCAAACTCTTGAACAAAAAACGCAAGGCAGAACGCAAAGACTACTAGTCTTAAGAATAACCCCGGTGAGCAAAATCGTTCATCGGGGATTTTTATTTTAAATTACAAAATTGATTTTACTGCTGATTTTTGATAGTTTCTGAGCATGCGTTTAGAAAAAAATCTTGCTGAGCGGGAAAAGAACTGGGATGAATCCCGAAAATTTTACAAATCTCTTTTTACTATTGTTGGGCCGATTGCCTTTCAGAATTTGATTTCTGCGGCGGTTTCCTCTGCTGATGTAATTATGCTTGGATATGTCGGGCAGAATGCGATTGCGGCTGTAAATCTGGCTTCTTATGTTCAGTTCATCCTGTTCCTGTTTTTTATTGGACTTTCTTCAGGTGTCGTCATGCTGGCAGCTCAGTACTGGGGCAAAAAAGACACATATTCAATCGAGACGATTTTCGGAATAGGATTAAAGCTTGCAGCCTCCATAGGGCTTTTTTTTGCACTCGCTGCTTTTTTTGTGCCGGAATTCCTGATGAAAATTTTTACCGATGATGAAGTTTTGATAGGAATTGGAAGCCAGTATCTGAAAGTCGTGAGCCTTGGATTTTTTATCCTTTCCTTTTCGCAAATTTATCAGGCGGTATTAAAGAGCATCGAACGTGTGCGGACGGTAACAATTATTACGACGGCAGCACTGCTTTTGAATATCGGATTGAATGCGGTTTTTATTTTTGGTCTTTTTTGTGTTCCCAAGATGGGGGTAAAAGGAGTTGCCCTTGCAACAACGATTTCTCGTATTGTGGAATTTTTGATTTGTGCAGTTGTGTGTACTCGGATTAAAGAGATTCACTTTGGACTCGAAACTATTTTCAGAAAAAACGTCACGCTGTTGAAAGATTTCATTCATTATTCACTGCCTGCTATCGGAAATGAGGCTGTCTGGGGTGCCGGCTGGTCGATGTATGCTGTAATCATGGGACATCTTGGCGCAGATTTGGTTGCTGCAAACTCGGTTGTAAGTGTCGTCCGCAATCTTGCAAGTGTAGTCTGTTTTGGAATGGCTTATGGCGGCGCAATCATTCTTGGAAAACAGATTGGTGCAAATCAGATGGAACTTGCCAAGCGCAATGCATCTCGCCTTGTAAAAAGCACGATTCTGGCAGGAGCACTTGGTTCCGTGATTCTAGGATTGTGCCGACCGCTTCTTTTTATGATTGCTGACTTGAATGAACAGGCTTCTTTCTTTCTTACTCCGCTTTTGTATATCAATTGCGTGTCGCTTTTAGGAGCTGCAATCAATACCGTTTTGATATGTGGTGTTTTTCGTGCCGGCGGAGATGCAAAGTGGGGACTTATTCTCGATTCTCTTTCGATGTGGGCTGTTTCAGTTCCGCTTGGATTTTTCTGCGCATTCGTGCTGCATCTGCCTCCGCTTGTAGTTTACCTCATCGTGTATTTAGATGAGTGGGAAAAAATGTTTCTGAATGTAATTCATTATAAGCGTGGAAAGTGGCTGAAAAATATCACGCGGGATTTTCAGAAGAGTAACTAAGATTACAAAATTAGAGCTATGATACAATACATTTCGGAGGTTTCAGAGTTCTCATTATTATCGTATATCAGGACCTGCCAAAATACCTGTAAAAAAATGCAAGAATAAATGATGATCGGGTACGATTACGTGTAAAACCAAATCTGAACTGTGATACATGGGCAATTCTAGATAAAGATTTACCCATAAAAATAAAAGATAAATCATCTGAACCGTTTGAAATCGATGGAGAAAGCTGGTACTGGTATAAAGTGGACAATCCGAATTATCCTGATGGCTGGTTTTACATGGGTGAATTCCACACGGCCAAAAAAAATGCCTATTACACGAGATGAACTATTGTTTTTTATCTTTTTTGCAATAATTTTAGTAAAAAGGAGATATTTTGAAAATAAAAGGAGATATTATGAAAAAAAATCAAAACAATCAGTATTCTTCTTGGTCTTGCTTCGCTTTGTTCCATCACAGTTTTTGCAGAATCATCTAAAAAAATCCAAATCAATGAAAATGGAGCAAAAGTTCCATACACGGTTCTTGGAAAAACAAAGGACAATGTTGAAATCAGAAAAGGTGGTTTCGGCTCTGACGCTTCTGCTTTCCCGGGAGACAAGTCAAAGTTTTATCTGGTTACAGACCGCGGTCCGAATATTGACTACACGGGACCGGACGGAAAGGGAAAAATGTTCCCGGTTCCAGATTTCAATCCAGAAATCGGTCTCTTCCAGTTTACAAAAAAAGGTGAAGTCAAACTCATTAAAACAATCAGCCTGAAAAATCCAGACGGTAAAAAACTTACCGGACTTCCAAATCCAAAGGGAATGGGGGCAACTGGCGAGCTTGGATATGACCTTGAAAACAACATCCTTGGTACTGACGAATATGGCATTGATATTGAAGGTCTTGCCGCAATGAAGGACGGAAGTTTCTGGGTTTCAGATGAATATGGCCCTCATATCGTTCATTTTTCTAAAACCGGAGTAGAGCTTGAAAGAATCAGTCCTTTCGGCATGACAACAAACGGAAGAAAAATTCCTGCAGTTTATGCTAAACGCCGTGCAAACAGAGGTATGGAAGGTCTTACAAAAACTCCTGATGAAAAATATCTTGTCGGAATCATGCAGTCTACAATGTTCAATCCAAGCAAAAAAGATATTGTAAACAACAGAGTTGTCCGCATCCTTAAATTTGAGATTGCAACAGGAAAAACCTGGACATACCTTTATCAGCAGAATGAAGAAACAGATTCTTGCTGCGGAATTGATGCTATTTCAAATGATGAATTTATCGTTATCGAGCGCGACAGTAAGTTCCCGACTCAGGAAGAAGCTCACAAGTATATCAATAAAATCAGTCTTAAGGACGCAACTGATGTTACTGGAGAGTTTGAATCAGAAAACGGACTTTTGATTAACGGAAAAACTCTTGAGCAGTGCACTCAGCAGGAATTGATTGACGCCGGAATTGTATTTGCAAAGAAAGAAGTGATTACAGATTTGGTAAAAGACAGAGGATACAAGCACGAAAAACTTGAAAGTGTCTGGGTTTTGGACAAAGACACTTTCTGTGTTGCCAATGACAATGACTTTGCCCTTATTGTAAAAGACAACAAACTTTTGCAGAAAATTCTTGGCGGCGATACAGAACCTGAGGACAATGTCGTTTACCCTGTAAAATTCTAAAGACAAGAGTGATTTCTTTTCTATAGAATTGAATAAATCACTGTATTCTTCAGTAAATCGCTAATCTTTACATCTGCAATAAAAAAGCTGCTGATTTGCAAAACGCATTGTCAGCAGCTTTTGATTTTATAAAAGTTTCAATTTTTTTGGCAAGAATTTTATTTATTTAGTTCTTTGATATCAGCAGGCGATCGTCCAAAATTTGTTTTCAAATCAGTATCTGCGCCATTTGAAATTAAAAATTCCAA
This sequence comes from uncultured Treponema sp., assembly GCA_947170195.1. Lineage (GTDB taxonomy): Bacteria > Spirochaetota > Spirochaetia > Treponematales > Treponemataceae > Treponema_D. The sequence goes on from CAMVSS010000010.1 coordinate 7,861, forward strand.
CATTCCACTAGAATAGGCTTCTCCCGCTGCATAATGAAGTGGCGTCCAGCCATATTTATCTTGGTTATTAATATCAATTTTTGCTTCAATCAATTGCTTTATAATATCTGCCTGTATCATACGAAGCTTTTTCGGGTCACTATAATATGGCATATCAGAAATGAAATTTATTTTTGCTGTTTTTTCATCTTCTATTATAGGATTCTCAAAATTAACTGAAGGTCCAAATGCGACACAAGCATAAAACAATGCATTCTCACCATTGTTATCTTTTTTATTGATATCTACTTTTCCGATTAAATAAGAAACTAAATCATCAGAAAGCATTGTTACTGCATGTTGCAAAAGTGTTTTTCCATTCTTATCAATAGGAGTTTCCAAATTAAGATTAAAAGATTTTAATATGAAATCATAATTTTCTTTATCAAAAGAGGCTATTATACGTGGTGAAGTAAGTTTACCACACGTTACATCCCGAATATTTGAAACACATTCTTCAAGAGAGAACAGTCTCGTATTATAAAGATAATAAAGATATGGAATGCATTCATTTGCATCAACAACATCATTTTCAATTAAATATTTAAAGTATGCCGTGTTTTTAAAATCTCCAGCACGTGATAAAGATTCTGATGTAATTTTTGCACCAGATTTTACCAATAAATCCAAGATTTCGGTGCTATCGGTTATATGAGCCGCTTTTGTTATTGGTGTTTCATACCACGCTCCTTCTATATCTATGTCTTCAGGATGTGCAGCAAGTTCTTTTTTTACAGCTTCAATATTTTTGTTTTCTACAGCTTTGCAAAGTTTTGTATTTCGTGGACCAGCTGCAAACAAACTTGCACAAACTAAAAAACACAAAAAAGACGAAATTTGTTTTTTCATTTTTTCTTCCTCAAAAATAATTTTTCCCAAAAATGTGCGAAACACGTTTTGGGATAAGGCAATTTTTCAATTACTTTGTCTAAAGTACTACAGCCCTGTTCCTTCGTCAATTCCCATCATGATGTTCATGCACTGGACGGCAGCCCCGCTTGCACCTTTGCCAAGGTTGTCGAAACGGCTTGTGATTACGATTCGCTCGTCGTTGCCGCAGACAAAAATCTGCATGTTGTTTGTGCCAGCCAGAGTGTTTGCAGGGATAAAGCTTTCGGTCAAAATGCCTTCGCCCATGAAGTCAGCTGCTTTTACGAAACGGCAGCCGTCATAGTGCTCTTTGAAAACTTCAGCGATTTCTTTTGCTGTGAGTTTCTTTTCGAGCAGGCGGGCGTGGAGGGAAACCGTAACGGTCATTCCCTGGAAGTAGTCGCAGACATAAGGATTGAAAATCGGCTTGTAGTTGAGGCCTGAAACCTTCATCATTTCAGGAAGATGCTTGTGCTCCTGTGTGAGCGCGTAGAGGCGGGGAGAATCAAGTTCAGGATTGCGGTTCGGGTCTTCGTACTGAGCGATGGCTTTTTTGCCGGCTCCAGAATAACCTGAAACAGCGTGGCAGACGACAGGATAATCTGGCGAAATGATACCGTGCTTTACGAGAGGGAAGCAGATTGCACCGAATCCCGAAGCATAGCAGCCGGGACCTGCGACACGGTTAGATTTTTCAATTTTTGCGCGGTGTTCGGCTGAAAGCTCAGGGAAACCGTAAGCCCAGTCAGGATTAACGCGGTGTGCAGTCGAAGCGTCGATGATGCGGACTTTTGGGTTTGTGCAAAGCGAAACGGCCTCGATTGAAGCTGCATCCGGCAGACAGAGGAAAGTGAAGTCCGAAGCGTTGATCATTTTTGCACGCTCGGCAGGATCCTTGCGTTTTTCGTCGTCAATCAAAAGAATTTCGATATCCTTACGATTTTCAAAACGCTCGTAAATTTTAAGTCCGGTTGTTCCTTCTTTTCCATCAATAAAAATTTTGTATGCCATGGTTTTCTCCTGAATTTTTTGGGCGCATCCCTCACATTCGTTCGGGGCGGGCTTTCCGCACTTCGCCGTCTTGTGCGGCTCATCCCTCGCTTCGCTCAGGACTGAAGGTGCTCCAATCCCTTGCGCGTGTCTTCTATGCATATTATAGAAGTTTTACACCAAAGCGTGAATCATTTTCTTCCTAAAAAACAAATTTCACAAAATCGTGTTATACTTTTTTATCAGAGGAAACATATGGATTATGATGAAGCAGCGGAATTCTGGATCAAAAAAGACTTGGATTCCGTTAAGATGGAAAAAGACGCGCTGAAAGAAAAAATCTCTGGATTTCTGAATTCGCACAACACATGCGCGCTTGCAACTTCATGCGCAGACTTTGTGCGCTGTACACCGATCGAATATATTTTTGACGGCGGAAAATTCTATCTTTTTTCGGAGGGCGGACTGAAATTCAAGGCGCTGAAGGAAAACAAAAATATCGCGCTTTCAGTTTTTGAACCTTACAGCGGCTTCAACAATCTAAAAAGCGTTCAGGTGAGCGGCAAAGCCGAAATCGTCGAACCGTTCAGCGATGAATATCTCAAAATCCTTGAAATAAAAAAGATTCCAGTCGAAGCGATGAAAAACCTTCCGAGAGCCATGCCGCTGATAAAAATCACTCCGTGTGAATTCGACTATCTCGACTCGGAGCTCAAAAAAGAAGGCTTTTCATCACGTCAGCATTTGGAAAATCGCTGATAACGCTCTCCGGCTCGTCGTTCATGAGACTTGTGCGCGGATAAAACCACAAAACTTTTGAGCGCACGGTCAGTCCGTTTTATTGCCTTACGCACACGGCCTTTGCGCTGTCGGAAGCGTATTTTAACCCGACGGAAAAAAGCACTGGCAGCAGGACGAGATACATTCTGAGCGAAACTTTTCCGTTTCTGGCAGCCCAGGATTTTTTGAGCTGATTCCAGATTTTGAAGACTGCCGGTAAAAAATTTATGAACATTGAGATTACGACGGAGAATTTCGGTTCGATTTGCGAATCAGATATTTCTTTCCATCTGAATGACAAAAATCGGCGGATCTTTATTTCTATGGATTCTATTCCGTGTTTGAGTTCGAGGGACGTTGATGTTTTGAACATCAGGGATGCGCTTTGGTTGCAGGCGCAGAATTTTACGACAAAATTCTGCGTTTTTTCATCACCAAAAGCTATTTTCGCCGATTCTGACAGGGCTGGAAGTATGTTCGCCGGAATCAGCTCGAGAATTCCGTTGGAGAAAATCATATAAAGTTCCGAAAAGAAGCCGATCAGATACATAAAAGCGGCGTACCAGATTACGGGCGTCAAATCAGTTGTTTGTTCCCTGACGGTAAATTTCAAAAGAAAGAACAAGATGAACTGGAGCAGAATAAAAACTGCCGCGACGTGCCAGTTCAGAGAAAAAATCAGGATGTTGAAAAACGGAATGAATAAAATTTTTAGCTGGGCGGGAAGTTTGTGAACAAAAGTTTTCCCCGGTTTGTAACTGAAGGCTGAATAATTTGTCATATCAAGCTACCACACCAAATCTTCCGGACGGTTGTAAGAAACGAGCGGATTTCGGATATTCCATTTTTCCAAATCTTTCTGAAGACCTTCGACGGGTGTTCCTTCAAAAACTTTATCCCCGCGGAAGAGAACGATAAATTTGTCTGCAAGTCCGAGGCATTTTTCAAGTTCATGAGAGAGAATCACTACGGTCTTTTTTTGCTCGCGCAGTTTTTTTATGAGCGCGTTCACTTGTTTTACGCCGCCAAAATCGAGGTTTGCATACGGCTCGTCAAAGATGATGATCGGCAAATCCATAGCGAGCATGCAAGCGACCGCAAGCCGCCTTTTTTCGCCGCCGGACAAAAATCTTGCCGGATAATCGGCTTTTAGCTGCAAGCCTGTCTGTTCCAAAGCATTCTCGACGGCTTTTTTTATTTCTTCTTTTGATTTTTTCTGATTTTTAGGGCCGAAAGCGATGTCTTCCCTCGGAGTCTCGCCAAGGATTTGTGTGTCTGCTTCCTGAAAAACAAGTCCGACCTGCCCGATTGTTCTGACAGAGCCGGAGTCTTGTTTTTCGAGACCGGCGATTATGTTCATCAGGACGCTTTTGCCTGAACCGTTCTCACCGCCGATTACGGTGAGACTTCCTTCTTCCAGTTCGAAAGAAACATCCCGAACAGCTGTTTTCAGGCCGTCTGCGGTCGAATAAGCTTTCGAGATGTTTGTTACTTCAATTGCAAAATTTTCACTCATACAGATATTGAGCTGCAACAGGGCGGAGCTTTAAAGCGAGGAGCACCACGATTACAGCCTTGATGAAGTCTACCAAAAGGAACGGAGCAAAGAAAGCCGTAACGAAGAATTTTATTGCGCCTGCGACTCCCATTTCTGATGATTTAAATGCAATTACATAGAAAACTTCCGGCAAATACAAGGCAAGCATTCCGGCGAAGACTGCCAAGGTGATTCTTGCGATGTATTTTGCAGAAAAATATTTCTCTGTTACTGACGGAATGCCGGAAATCAATCCTGCGACAAGCGCGCCGACAACCCAACCGATTCTGAAGCCTCCATTTATGTTCATCAAAACCTGGAATCCGCCCTGACCACCCGAAAAGACAGGAAGTCCCAGAACTCCGACGAAGAAGAAAAGTGCGACCGGTGCCGCTCCCCAGATTCCTCCGAGAATGACCGCCGTCAAAACACACATCGCATTCTGAATGACGATGCCAGAAACGAGTCCCGGAATCGGGATCCTAAAGAAACTTGTTGCGCAGATTATTGCAGCAAAAAAAGCGATTACAGCTGAACGGATTATTTTCTTGTCCATTTTTAATTGTAAACCTCTTGTTTATAAAATTGGTTAACATTTTAGGGGATATCATATAGATTGTCAACGTTGATTTGCGGTATGATGGTTTACATGAAAATCCTTCCGGAAAAGATATATGGAAAACTGACCGATGAGCAGGGAAGATGCGTTCACTATCATTCAAATCTGGATGTAATTGCAAACAAATGCGGTGTTTGTAAAAAATTCTATGCGTGCTATAAATGCCATGACGAGCTGGAAAAACATGGCTTCGGAAAAATTTCTCCGGATGAAAAAGAAAGCGTCATGTGCGGTGTTTGCAAGACGACTTTCAGCTATGCGGAGTATTCCGGGCTGGAAAAATGTCCTGTTTGTGGCAGCGGTTTTAATCCGCGATGCGCTTTGCACCGTGGATGCTATGTCTCTGAGCGTTAGAATCCCGCTTTTATTTCTTCAAGCACCCGCAGGTCCGAGATTGCGTCTTCGAGCGGTGAGACAAGTTCGCTTTTCCCGTCCAGAAAATCTACCGCGTTCTGAATCATGCCGCTGAAGTAGCCGGTCTTTTTAGGAAGCTTGAGTTCCTGCTTTGTGAGCGAGTAGAATCCCGTGTAAAGGCTGGACTCTTTCCTGAGGTAGAATTCGGCGATTCCGTTTCCGATGATGATTTTTCCGAGCGTGCCCAGAATTTCGATCCGGAATTCGAAGAATTTGCTCCGTCCGCTCATTTTTATTGTGACTTCGGGGATTGTTCCGAATGATGAGCTTACAGATGAATAATGTGCTGAAAAATTGCGGACAATGCCTTTTTCATCCTTGAAGATTCCGTCGACGCGCGGTTTTTGAAGGCTGCACTGGAAGAGGTATTGCACGATGTCCACAAGATGAGTTCCGTCGTGCAGGAGAGAGTAAGTTCCGTCTTTTTCAAATTCTTCGCCATAAATACGCAGACCCGAGTCCAATTCTCCGACGACAGATTGAATTTCCCCGATCTGTTCGATTAATTTGATGGCTGAAAGATAGTCTTTTGCAAACCGACGCTCATGGTTGACCATGACAGGAACGCCGCATTCAACTGCTTTTGCGCGGATTTTTTCGGCTTCTTCAGAATTGAGTGCGACCGGTTTTTCAAGAATTACGAGACGCGGTTTATATTCAATTGCTTTGATGCATTCTTCGAGATGATTGTCTTCGTTTACTGCAACCGTGATGATGTCGAGACAGGTGACGTTTTCGTAGAGTTCTTTGCTAGTTGGAAAGGAAAGCGTGAATTCTTTTTTGGAATGATGTTTCTGTACGAATTTTTGCCACCGCTCGCGGTTTTCTTCGTTTGAATCGGCTGCGGCAATCAGGTTGATTCGTTTGTTGTCCAGAAGTGCCATCGTGTGACTTGCCGGCTGCTCGCGCTTTTTGTCAAATCCGAGTGTAAATCCGATTCTGCCTGTGCCGACAATCGCGGCGATGTAACGATTTTCTTTCATAGCACAATTATAAGAAAGGGTTTGATTTTGTGCTAGATTTTAATTATCTTTAACTGCGAGGTATTAATAGTATGGCTGAAGAATGTACTCATAACTGTTCAACATGCGGTTCAAATTGTAAATCAAAAGACTTGCGGGCAACGCTCCGTGAGGGAAGCTGCGTAAAAAAGGTAATTGGAATTGTTTCTGGAAAGGGCGGCGTTGGAAAATCGCTTGTAACGGCATTGCTCGCTTCAAAAATGCAGAAAAATGGTTTCAAAACAGCTGTTTTGGATGCTGATATTACCGGTCCTTCAATTCCGACGAGCTTCGGTGTTTCAGATCAAAAGGCAACGGGCGATAAAACAGGCACGATCTATCCTGTAAAAACTGAATCAGGCATTCAGCTCATGAGCATGAATTTCCTTCTCGAAAAAGAGACGGATCCGGTTTTGTGGCGTGGTCCTGTTATTGCAGGTGCCGTAAAACAGTTCTGGACAGATGTTGAATGGAAAGATATTGATTTTATGTTCGTAGATATGCCGCCGGGAACGGGTGATGTACCGCTGACTGTGTTCCAGTCTCTCCCGGTTGACGGAATTATCGTCGTATCATCTCCGCAGCAGCTTGTCCGCGTTATTGTTGAAAAAGCTGTCAAAATGGCAGAAATGATGAAAGTGCCGATTCTCGGTCTTGTCGAAAACATGAGCTATGTAAAGTGTCCGCATTGCAACGAAGAAATCAAAGTTTTCGGTGAAAGCAACATCAACGGAATCGCAAAAGACTACGGAATCCCGGTTCTGGCACGAATTCCGATGAGCGAAGATATTTCAAGAGCCATCGATGAAGGTGATGTCGAGCGATTGGACGCAGATTTCCTTGATGCGGCAGCAGCGACAGTAAAAGGAACGATATGACAGTCGAACAGGCTCGAGAACGGGCGGTATCAAATTTCAAATCAGGAATGAATTGTTCTCAGGCGGTGGCAACTACTTTTGCCGAACAGTTCGGTTATTCGCCTGAACAGATTGCTTCTCTCGTGCAGCCTTTTGGTGGCGGAATCTGCCGTATGCGCGAAGTGTGCGGTACGGTGAGCGGCATGATGTTCTGTCTCGGCATGCTCAATTCACAAAAAGCAAACTCTGGCGAAAAGGTGAACGGTCTGGGCGGTGAAAAATCACAGAAAGACGAAACTTACGCGATTGGTCAAAAGCTTGCTGAAGAATTCAAAAAAATCAACGGCTCAATCGTGTGCCGCGAGCTTTTGGGGCTTGTGCCGCTTGGAACGAGCGATGCGCTCATGAAGGCGGGAAAAGCCGATTCTCACGAAGCAAGTGCCCCGGTTTCAGAAGAGCGTACTGAAGAATATTACAAAAAGCGGCCGTGCGCCGAACTCTGCGGAATTGCGGCAGAGATTTTCCAGAAATACTTGGACGGAACTCTTTCGTGAAACTTCTTCTTGCTCCAATGGACGCGATTACTCATCAGGCGTTTCGTAATATCGTGGGACGTTTTGGCGGGTGCGACGAATACTTCAATGAAATGATTAATGCCTCTTCGCTTTTGCATGGCGGACCATGGGAGAAATTTTATCTTCTTGACGGACCGGAGCCGGAAAAGCTTGTCTGGCAGCTAACCGACAAAAACGGCGACAAAATGGCTGAGGCGGCGGCAATCCTTGCGCAAAAAAATGGAATTGGAATCGATTTGAACATGGGCTGCTCGGCTCCACAAATTGCAAAAACTGGCGCGGGAATCGCCTGGATGACAAAACCGCTCGCTGAAACGCAGGATATGGTTCATAAAGTCAAATCGGCGGTTGAAAATGCGGCAAAAGACGGCGAAAAAGCAAAACGTCTTTCGGTAAAACTCCGTCTCGGCGACGAAAACTACACTGAAGAAAAACTCCATCAATTTTGTGCGATGTTAATCGAAGAGGGCGTTCAGATGATTACGCTCCATGCCCGCACGCAAAAGCAAAAACATTCCAGGCCTTCAAACTGGCAGGCGGTTGAAAATCTTGCGCTTCGTTTTCCGGAGATTCCGGTAATTTTGAACGGCGATGTAAAAGACATGGAGAGCTTTGAGCGCGCAAAAGTAACTGCTCCCCATGCTCAGGGAATTATGATTGCGACGGCGGCGGCTCAAAAACCGTGGATTTTTGCGGAATTAAAAGCATCATCAATGCAGGGAAGTGCCCCGTCATTGCGAGCCGAAGACGAAGCAATCTCACTTTCTGAGGAGAATGGAAAAACGGATTACGATGATTCTTTCGAAATGTTTGATGCGGAGAAACTCGCCCTTGATTTTATTGATGATGTTGAAAAATACCAGCCGCAGGAATTCTGGAAGACGCGCTTGCAGAGATTTTTTGCGTTTTACTGCCTGAATTTCAGTTTCGGACATTACTTTCAGAGCCAGATGATTAATTCAACTGATAACGACGATGCTCGCAAAAGAATTCACGAGTATTTTGAAAAATGTCCGGACGACAAGATTTTCCGAAAAAACAATTAACTTACCCTTAAAAAATGCATATTTAAATGGAAAATTTCTATCTTATGAGCTATACTTTTGTTAATAACAAAAAGTTCTGAGGATAGTTTGTTAAAGCTTGTATTTGTAATTTTAACGGCGATAACGATTTCAATAAATGTAGCTTGTTGTTGCCTATTAAAAAATAAAAAAACATTACTGTCGCGCAGACTCATCAAGCTGAACCTTGCGTCCATGCTGACTTCGGTTCTGTATGTCCTGACGCTTGTGCACTTTCCTCACAATATTTCCATTCTGACAGTCGGTTTGTATAATGCGAGCATTCTAAGGCTTCTCATTGTCTTTTTTGATTTTTCAATTTTATTTACCGACACGGCGGTTGATACCCGCACTTTGATCGATTTCAGGCGGCTGTACAAGTATTTTTTTGATTTCGCAATCATAAATTTCTTTTTGAACATATTCTTGCGTCATGCCATGGAAATTTCCGTGAACTTGCTGGGCGGAAAATTTTTCAGCTGGAGGATGGAATTCCGGTTAGGATTTTATATCCATCTGACTGTGTGTTATTTCCTTGTCTTTGTGATTATCGCAATGTTTTTCCAAAAAATCAGGCGCACGAACAAATTTTATAGGAACAAATATATCGTCATTCTGTGCGACTATGTGATTGCCGTTATCGCGCAGGGAGTTTTCTTGTACACGAAGGCAAAACTGGATTTTTCGATCTTTTTCTTCGAGAGTTTTATAATTTCGGCGACGTATTTTTCTTTCTATTTTTTCCCGCGCGAAATCGAGAACAAGCTCCTTTCCCTCGTCGCGGAGAACATCACAAACGCAATTTTCTGCTTCGACATGAAGAAGATCTGCATTTACGAGAATGCGGCGGCTGAGAAACTTTTTAAGGACAAATCTTTCGTTTTGAAGGAGCTGGATGAACTTTTCAGCCAGCATAAGAAGCTTGAGCTGAGAAATGTGAATGCGTTCATCAACGGAGAAGAACACATTTTCGAAGAAGAGTTCCATGTTATTACGGATCAGAACGAAAAGATGCTGGGCTGCTTCATAATGCTGAATGACATCACCGAAGAGATTCGGATTGCGAAAATCGAAAAATTCAAGGCGACTCACGATATGCTTACGGGGCTTTACAACAGGCGCGCTTTTTTCGAGAAGGCAGAGGATATCCTGAAAGCTTCTCCGAATGTCAGCAGATACATGATCTCAACGAACATAAAGGATTTTAAATTTATAAATGATCTTTTCGGTTCTGATTTGGGCGATAAAATCCTTGTTACGCAGGCAAAACTTCTTGATCAAAGCGATGAAACTTGTATCGGCGGAAGAATTTCTGATGACAAGCTCGCCCTTATTCTTAATAAAGAAAAGTTCTCTCCTGAGGTAATTAAAGAAACAGAAGCTGTCCTGCAAAAAGAGATGGAGAAAGTAAATTATAAAATCCATCTGGATGCAGGCGTTTACGAAATCACCAATCCGACAGAAAGCGTATATTCTATGTACGACAAGACGATGCTTGCAATAAAAAGCATCCGGGAAAATTACAACCAGTCAGTGGCTTTCTACGATCCGTCAATGCTGGATGCGAGCATCGAAGAAAAGCGGCTCGTCAGCGAATTTGAGCATGCGCTTTTGGAAAATCAGTTTCAGATGTACTTGCAGGCGCAGATTCTTAGCTCGGATCAGAAGGTCGTCGGCGCGGAAGCTTTGGTGCGCTGGCATCATCCGAGCAGGGGAATAATTTCGCCGGCTGAATTCATCGAAGTTTTTGAGCGGCGCGGGTATGTCTGCCGGCTCGACAATTGTATTTGGGAGTGTGCGGCAAAAAAACTTTCCGAATGGAAGAAAAACAATATCGATATGTATATTGCCGTCAACATCTCCGCAAAGGATTTCTATCACTTTGATTTGTACGACGTGCTGACAGGGCTTGTAAAAAAGTATGACATCTCCCCTGACAAGCTCCGCCTTGAAGTTACGGAAACTGTCCTGATGCAGGATATTTCGTTCTGTTCTTCAGTTATTGAAAGGTTGCAGAAATTCGGATTTTTGATTGAGACCGATGATTTTGGTTCAGGATATTCCTCTTTTGCTCTGCTTCAGAATTTAAAGACTGATATCTTGAAAATCGATATGGCTTTCTTGTACCGCAACGAAGGTTCGGAAAGAAGCAAAAAAATCCTGGCCGCGATAATCGAAATGGGCAAAAAGCTCGGAATGTCGATCATCGCGGAGGGCGTAGAAAATGCCGACGATGCTGAATTCTTAAAATCAGCAGGGTGCGATATGTTCCAGGGTTATTTGTATTCGGAGCCGATTCTTGTGAGCGAGTTCGAGAAACGTTTTGTCGCAGAGAATGAAGGAGGTCGGTAATGCTCATTACAGGTTTTATTTACGGATATGTTACCGTATCTTTTATCCTCTGCCTCTTTCTGATTTTTACCATAATTCGTCTGGTCAGCGCAGAAAAACATGAAATAAAATGGCAGCTTGTCCCGCTTTTTGCGTTCGCAACAATTGCGCTCGGAAGCTATTCGCTTTTTTTGCTTTCTCCAAAATATCTTTACGCTCTGGCCTTTGACACCATCTATTTTATTTGTACGGACTGGATGGCCCTTGGAATGCTGAATTTCGCGATTGCCTATACGAAGGAAGTCAGATGGAAGCGGCTCACTAATTTTGGCTTTACCTTGCTGGCCATCATCGATACATGTTCGCTCGTCATCAATTTTTTTACGAAGCACAGTTTTAACATTGTGCCTTGCATCTCATTCGGGGATTTCATTTACTGGGGCAATTTTTTTCATCCCGTCCACTATGTCCACATCGGATTCTGCTACGTTATTGTAGGACTGACTTTTTTGATTCTCATAACGCAGAGTTTGTTTGCCAAGAAATATTACAAGCGGAAATACGTGGTAATATTGTTTTTGTATTTCTTCGTGATTTTCGTGAATTTTGTCTGTTATACGCTCAATACGACTGTCGATGTCTCCGTGATTTTCTACGGCGCTTTGGCATACGCGATCTGCTATTATTCTACGCGGACTTTCCCAAGTTTTATCGTTTACAGCTCGCTTTTGAATTCGATAGGTTGTATTTCGCCGGTTATCGTCGATTTTGATTATGACGGGAACGTCGTCTTTATGAATGCGGCGGCGAAGAGATTTTTCGACGTAAGCTTTGGAGTCGTTCGTTCGGGTGCCAGCCCTTTCAGAAAAAACTACCTGAAAAATCCGGTTAAGGAGCTGGATTTATTGTGCGGCGAGCAGATCAGGCATTTTTCTGTTGAATACAAGGAATTGGAGTTCAACAAACATCCTTGCGGCTCGTATTTGAAGCTTGAGGATAAAACAGAGGAAAGGGACAAGTTCCTGCGAGAAAAAGCTATCGCGACCCATGATGAGCTTACCGGATTGTACAACCGCCTCGGTTTTTTTGAGGCGGCACAGAATGCTCTTAAAGAGAAAAAATTCAGGCATCCGATTCTTCTTGTGACCAACATAAAGGATTTCAAGCTGATAAATGAAATCTTCGGCGAAGTTTTTGGTGATTCTGTTCTTTTGGGGCAGGCAACTTTGATGAAGGATCTAGCCCAAGAAAATAACATTATCGGACGCCTTGCTGATGATAAATTTGTCATAATGATGGAAAAAGAAGATTTTGATGAAGAGCGTTTTAAGTCTGAGTTTGAGTCCATGGGAAAAATATCGGAGGATACGGCTTATCAGATTCAGATTTTCACAGGAATTTACGAAATTCGGGATGAGACTGAAAGCATTCAGGTGATGTACGACAAGGCAAAGATGGCGATGGATCAGCTGGGCGACAACTACGACGTTATGTTCGCTCGTTACGGTTCAAATCTGATGGAAAAGCTTCTGTCCGAAAAGAAAATGTCAGACGATTTTGAGACCGCGCTTGAGAACGGCGATATAGAGATGTATCTGCAGCCGTTTGAGGACACCGTAAAAAAGAGGCTCAATGCGGAGGCTTTGGTCAGGTGGAAAAACAGCGCGAAGCAGGAACTTTGGGAACCTGAAAAATTCATCGGAATTCTTGAGGAGCGCGGACTTTTGTACAAGCTCGATATGTACATGTGCGAGCTTGCGGCAAAAAAACTTGCTGAATGGAAAAAACTTGGAAGAAACGACATCGATATTTCCGTCAATATTTCCGCGAAAGATAAATATTATGTTGATTTTGTTCAGTTTACGTTTGGACTGATCGAGAAATATGATTTTGATGCAAAAAATCTTTGTTTTGAGATTCCTGAGATAATGCTCATTGAACAGAGTGAAAACACTAGAAAATCTTTTGAAGCCATAAGAAAGCTAGGTTTTAAGATTATGATTGATGGTTTCGGTTCTGAGTATTCGACTTTGAATTCCCTCAAAGAGTTTAATATTGATGCGATAAAACTGAATTCGAATTTTTTCATGTCGATAGATTTCTCTGAGCGAAACAGAATCATCCTTGAGACTATCATAAAGATCGGCCAGGAATTGAACCTTAAAATCGTTGCAAAGGGTGTCGAGAAAATCGAGGAGATAAATTCTTTGAAGGAATTCGGTCTTTCGACGTTCCAGGGATTTTTCTATGAAAAACCGCTTTCCATAAACGAATTTGAAGAAAGATATTTGAGGCTGTTTCAAAAGTAACAGATTTTCGAAACTTGCTCATTTGCGTTAGGGCATGGAACCATGGCGGAGCCAGTGGCGGTTGCGGAGCAAACGGCACCGAGGGTACCGAGTGGTGGAACGCCCGACCATAAAAAAAACGGAGCTTTACAGCTCCGTTTTTTTTATGGGAACGCCCAATTTATTTTTCGATTGTGATTGACTGGTCAGCGGTGAAAGATTTTCCCGGCTCAAGTGAAATCAGGCCAGATTTTTCTTCCCATTCGTGCTCGGTGTTCTCGGCATCGGCTGTTCCGTACCATGGTTCGATGCAGTTGAAGCCGTTTCCGCTTGCGCCCTCAGAGCCTTTTCCGCCCTGCCATACCATTACGTATGGATATCCGGCGCAGTTTACTTTTACGAGCGAGCCGTCTTTTTTGTTGCGGAGTCCGACCCAGTTTGATTTGAATGCGGTGAAGAAATGTCCGTTTCCGAATCCTTCAGCTGTAATCGGGATGATTCCCGCTTCTTTCTCGCCGTAAGGCTTTGTGCAAGGTGCTGTTCCTTCCTCGTCAACTGCGAGCTGTGCCGCGTCGTTCAGAAGAACTGTCGTGAGGTTTTCTTTCTGCTCGAATTCGTACTGGTAGTCGGCGTTTGTTGTGCCGGCAGGGTCAGTGTTTCGCGGGCAGCAGAATGCGGTGTGGCTTCCCAATGAGAAGAGCATTGTGGTGCTGTCGGTGTTTGTTACGGTCGTCGTGAAGATGAGGCCGTTTTCTTTCAGCTCATAGTGTGTTTTGAGGCTGAATTTCCAAGGGAATTTGTCTGCTGTTTCTGCGCTTTCGGTCAGCTCGAATGTTGCAGTCGTTTCGGTCTGGTCGATGAGTTTGTGCTCCATTTCGCGGCTCATTCCGTTGTTTACGAGGTGATATTCCTTGCCGTCATAGGTGTAGAATCCGTCTTTGATTCGTCCTACCTGTGGGAACAAAACCGGCGCATGGAACTTCCAGATTGATTCCGGACCTTCAAATACATATTTTGTACCATCTTTAACGCTTCGGAACGAGATGATTTCGCCGCCGCGTGTGCTGAGAACTACTTCGTAGTTGTTGTTTTTAAGTGTGATATTCATGGCAAAATTATAGTTTTTTTGTGCGATTTGGTTCAAGACCACAGGGCAAACGCATCGTAAAGTTTTTGGGTACGAGGCAAAGCTGCATGAAGCGTAAATCTGCTGTTTTCTTAGATTTGTGAACGTGATAGAATAAACCGAGCAAGTTTCAAAACTCGTTTGATTTTTGAAGCATCCCCAATTGTTTGAGAGGTAAAAATGTTCGATACAAGATCTTATAAGACGATGGCTCTTGCGCAGCTTAGGGGTCGGTGGAAGATGCCGTGTATTTTTGCATTGATTTATATCGTGATTGCTGGTGCATTTTGTTATGGAGTTAGAAAAAATTTCACTTTTAATCTCGTTGCTATTGCTATATATGGTATTCTTGACGTCGCACTGATTTCAATAAGCCTGAAATTGCTGCGGCCGGAAAAAAATGTCACGTTTGATGATTTTTTTGAGGGGTTGGAGAATTGGATTCATGCGGCGCTCGGAATGCTTTGGTTCGAGCTATGGGTATTCCTCTGGGCGCTGCTGTTTGTAATTCCTGGAATCGTAAAAGCGATCAGCTATTCAATGATGTTCTGGGTAATCACGGAAAACCCTCAAATCGGACCGCAAAAGGCTATGAAAATCAGCAAAATTATGACAAACGGACACAAAGCAGACATTTTCGGTATGTACCTGAGTTTTTTGGGGTGGGCGATTCTTAGCATTCTTTCATGCGGAATCGGATTTGTCTGGTTCGTTCCGTATATTATTCAGACTATGACAAATGCTTATTATGATTTGAAAAAAATGGCTTTCGATACTGGAGTTCTTAAGCCAGCTGATTTTGCAAGCGTGCAGGACTAAAATCTGAGGTATTATAATGAAGAAAATGAAAAAAGGACTTGTTGTTCTTATTGTTATTGTGGCCGTTGCCATTGCAGGCATGATTTTTTCTAAAATAGTTGAGTCGAGGGCCGAGTTTTATGATTCTCCGTCTTTTGAGATCGAAACCGATAATTCAGGCTCGTTTTTGAACTTTGTGCTTGGAAACACGACCGATTCGACTCCGAAAAAAATCAAAAGTGATTATATCGGCGTAATATATGTCCGCGGCATGATTACGGAATCTGGAAGAAATTATAATCAGAGCTGGATTTTAAAAACAATAAAAAATCTGAAGTTCGACGAAAAAAATCATGGAATCCTGCTTTTTGTGGAATCTCCTGGCGGCGGAGTTTATGAATCCGACGAGACATTCCTTGCGCTTGAGGATTACAAAAAAGCTACGGGAAAGCCTGTCTATGCTTATTTCGGGTCGCTTGCTGCCAGCGGCGGATATTATATCGGCTGTGCGGCCGACAGAATCTTTGCCAACAGAAACTGCCTGACAGGTTCGATCGGTGTTATCGCCGGACGTTCGATAGACGCTACCGAATTGATGAAGAAGATCGGAATAAAATCAACGACAATTACCGCCGGAAAAAACAAGAACATGGGAAACTTTGATTCCGTGCTCACCGACGAGCAGAAAGCAATAATGCAGGCAATCGCTGATGATGCTTACGAGCAGTTTACGTCGATAGTTGCCGAGAGCCGAAAAATGGAGCTTGATTCTGTAAAAGAACTTGCTGACGGAAGAATTTATACGGCAAATCAGGCTGTAAAAAACGGGCTGATCGATGAGATCTGCGGATTTGAGGATGCAAAGGAATCAATAAAAGAAAGCCTGGCAAATTTGGACAACGCCGACAGCATTGAATTCATTGATTTTAAGTATGAATATCGCGACAATCTTTATTCGCTTTTGTCCATGGCATCCAGCGTGATTTCAAATCCGAAAGCGGCTGTTTACGACGCCATGAACGACCTTTCCGCAAAAGTTTACTATCTGTACAACTGATTTTAGATTTTATGGAAGCCGCTTTTTACTGAAAGGCGGCTTTTAAAAGGCTCAGCTGGAGGACTTTTTTGCACAGCTCGTCGGCACCGCCGTGGCACAGTGCGGTTGCAAACGGTCTTCCGATGAGCACGCAGTCAGCTCCGAATGCCATTGCGGTGGCTACATCGAGCGGCGTTCGGATTCCTCCGTCAACCCAGATTTTGCCACAATATTTTCGGATTTCTGCACCATAATCAGCCAGAAATTCTGCCGTGCTGCCTTTCCTTGTGTCGATTCTTCCGCCATGATTAGAGATGTAGGCTATGTCCGGGCGGACTTCTTTTAATAAATCTATATCTTCCTTGCAAAAAATTCCTTTTATGGCGAATGGCGCTTTGACCGCATTTTTTATCTCAATCAGCTGAGCCCCAGATTTTTTTTCGAGATGAACTTTGTTTCGCATCGTCAGGATATTGTATGAATCGATGTCGATTCCTGCGATGTCCGTGCAGTCCTTTGCCCAATCCAGCCGCTCCAAAATCTTTTCGTTGGGATAAGGTTTTATGAAAACAGATGTCTTTGCCTTTATATCCTGAGCACGAATTTCCTGGAGGGCGGCAATGCCGAATTTGAGTTTTTCGTCCGGGTAGCCGTCACCAATGCACAATCCGACTCCGACCCTGTGGACGGCATTTATTATATCTGAATAGTATGACGTTTCGCTTGCAAATCCGAGGTTTTCGACAGCACCTGTCATAGGAGCGATGCTCAGATTCGGGATTCGTTCTTCGGGATCCTTATCAAGAAGAGATTTTACCTTTTCGCTATTTTCTTTTCTGATTTTCTCCCAGCCGAGGCAGTTTAAAATAAAATTTTCGTTGTTCCTGCATCCTCCCATTCCTGGAAGCTCGCCGGTGCATCCTTTTCCGTTACAGACCTTGCAGAAATGGCATTTAAAATTGTTCTCAGTCGCCAAAATGTGTCCCCAGTCCGCGTCCTACCGAAATCATCTCATGATCCAGCGGAATGTTTTTTATTTTTCCGGCAACCTCATCCAGAGGAACTGCCGTTATCTGATTGTTCTGAATGGCCACGAGGTTTCCGAATTTTTCTTCTGCGAGGAAATGCGCCGCAGCAACTCCGAACTGGCTCGCGAGAACCCTGTCATAAGGAGACGGCGTTCCGCCACGCTGCAAGTAGCCGAGAACTGTGACGCGAGAGACTAGCCCAGTGACTTCTTCCAGCTCGTGCGCGACGCGGTATGCGATTGAGTACGGCATAGACTTACGCCGCTTTTTCAGTTCCTTTTTAGGCAGGAGCGCTTCTTCCTTTGAGAGCGCGCCTTCAGCAACGACTACAATAGAAAATTCTTTTCCAGCGTCTCGCCTTTTCATTATATATGAAGCGATTGAATCGATGTCATAAGGAATTTCTGGAAGAAGAATGACGTCAGCGCCGCCCGCAACTCCTGAATAAAGTCCGAGCCAGCCGGCTTTGTGCCCCATGACCTCGATGACCATGATTCGAGAGTGGCTGTGGGCGGTTGAGTGAATCCGGTCCACGGCTTCTGTCGCTACGTCGAGCGCGGTGTGGAATCCGAATGTTATGTCAGTTTTTACGATGTCGTTGTCTATGGTTTTTGGAAGCCCGATTACGTTCAATCCCTCTTTTGCGAGAAAGCTTGCCGTCGTGTTCGTTCCGTTTCCGCCCACGCAGACAAGAGCGTCGAGATTCCATTTTTTGTAGTTCGCTTTGATTTTATCCACCGGAAAAAGCCCTGTCTCCGGATCGATTTCCGGATTTTTAAACGGTTTATCCCGTGAAGTTCCGAGAATAGTTCCGCCTCGTGTCAAAATTCCGGAGATATCTTCGGCTCCGAGCGGAGTAAAATGACCTTCGATGAGACCACGATATCCGTTCTTGATGCCGATCGGTTCCATTCCGTACTGAATCATCGCTGTGCGACAAACGCCGCGGATTGCAGTATTCAGTCCTGGAGCGTCGCCACCTGAAGTTAAAATTCCAAATCGTTTAATCGAACTCATATTGCAAATTATACTCAATCTAAAAAATTCAGTAAATGTAAATAACTGTCGATAATCTAAAAGCAGATACTTGAAAATTCTGTTTTGTGGGAGAAACAATGAAAAAAACTAGCGTGTGTTCAACGATTGCCGGAATCCTTTTTTTTGCATTGGCGGCGTTGTTTTCTACATCTCTTCTGCTTGTTGCTGTTGATTTTGGCGGTGCAAGCCCTAACCATGAGACCTTTTTTTATCATATTGGAAAAATTCTGACCGGAGTTTATGGATTTTGTTCACTTTGTATACCTGCATTTTTGATAGCGGCAGGACTTCAGTGCTTTAATCCTGAATGGAGAATTCGCAACGGTGTTGTGCTTATCGGCTCAGTCCTTCCGTTTTTTACGCTTGATGCCGTGGAGCATGCCTGCAGATTTTTTGCCGCATCCGAAGTTGATGCTGCGCGAATCATAAAAGTTGCATCAGCTCTTCTGGTCGGCGGAATCATCCTTACGATTGAATATATCCTTCTGTCGATTTTG
Organism: uncultured Treponema sp.; assembly: GCA_947170195.1. GTDB lineage: Bacteria > Spirochaetota > Spirochaetia > Treponematales > Treponemataceae > Treponema_D. Next base: position 26,749 of record CAMVSS010000010.1, read on the forward strand.
GGCGAGGCGATCGAGAATTTTGTAAAAACGAAGCGCGCCAAAGATGAGCCGGAAGTTCCGTATGGATTTGCAGATTCTGATGATGAGGAAAATCTTGAGGACGAAATAATTTTTGATGATGAGCCAGAAGAAGATTTTGATGATGACGCTGACTCAGAAGATGATTTCCAGGAAGATGCTGTAGTTCTCGAAGAGAATGTCGAGGAAAACGAGAATTGCGCAAAAGATGACTTCGATGAATCCGTTTACGAAAAAAACGACGAGGAAGATTATACCGAAACTTATGAACCATCGGAGAAACCTGAGGCCGAGACCGTTGTGAGCGACGAGAAAACAGTTCCGGCGCACAAACCTGCTGAGACGGACGAAAGCGATAGGAGCGAGCCTGCCAAAGAAAATGATGTTGTTGAGGAGGACGGAATCGATTTTGAGAACGACCCTCTTTTTCTGCAGCAAAAAGAAATCTTGAAAGATCTCATAAATGACGGAAAAAACGTTGAGGAAGAAAAACCTCAGGTGACCGAACAAAATGCCGGTTCGGAAGAGCAGAGCCAGCCGGATGAGCAGAATGCTGATTCGGAGAAAACGCTCAGCGACATCACATTTGACGAGAATGATGCGACAGTTGATGCCAGCGGATACAGATTTGAGAACCCGGTAAATGATTTTGATGACACCGTGGATTCTTCCGAGCCAGAGGAAGAGCAGGTTCCGATAAACGATTCTGACTTTGCGACTGCATTTGATGACGACATAGAAAACTTTGAGCCTGCCGATTTTATCTCGGAGCCGAACATTGAGGAACCAAAAGTGCCAGAGGAGGATTTTGATGCGCCTCCTAAGCAGCCTGCAATATTTAGCAGCGTGGAAGATATCTTCAATCAGATGGAGGCTGACGCGGCAATCGAGCCTGTGATGAAGCAGCGCAAAAATGTAGCCGAAGCCATCTCCCATGAAAGCGACCCGAACTATTATTTTGAAGAACAGCAGCAGAATGATGAAGAAATCCCTGTCGTTGTGGAGGCGAGCGAGCCGATCGATGCGCCGGAAACCATCAGCGAAGATGAAATCACATTTGAGGAGCCGGAAGTACGCGAGTCGTTTGGCGATATAGAAGTTGAATCAGATTTTGAAGAACCGCAGATTACGGTTGATTTTGACAATGCCGGTGCTGACGAAACATTCGAAGAAAAAACTGTTTCCGACGAAACGGACATGAATCACTATGAATTCGACCCGACGGCAAAACCTGTGCTCGACGCAAACGGAAATCCGTATCATGACGATGCTGACGCTGATGACGATTTTGACATCGAGGAAGACGATGAGGACCGTTCACTGAGCGAAATCGACGGATTTGCAGATACCATCGAGATGGAAACGGAAGAAGACGAACTTTCAGATGATGAGAATGCTGAGCAGGAAGAAGAACCAGACTTTACGGAGCCGGAAGTTGTCCACGAGGAGACGAAGAAGCCTGCCCGCCGCCACGGAGCATATAAAATTCCTACCGACCTGCTCGATTCATACCCGAACAACGAATATTGGGTTATTGATGACGACACAAGAAAAGCGGCGGAAAGCCTGCGCCAGACACTCAACGAGTTCGGCATTGAGGCAGAGGTAACGGGAATAAGAAAAGGTCCTGTTGTCACCATGTTCGAGATTCTACCGGCGAGCGGAGTAAAGTTGAACAAAATCGTCAGCCTGCAGGACAACATCGCCCTGAGCCTTGCCGCAAGTTCCGTGCGAATCGTTGCTCCTATACCTGGAAAACATGCCGTCGGAATTGAAATCCCGAACAAAGTGCGCTCAATCGTAAGCTTTAAGGAAATCATCGATGCGGATCTTCCTGCATTCAACAAGATGGCGATTCCTGTCATCCTCGGAAAGGATATTTCAGGAGAACCGCAGCTTCTCGACCTCGCAAAGACACCTCATTTGCTGATCGCAGGTTCCACTGGTGCCGGAAAATCAGTTTGCGTAAACTCGATGCTTCTTTCAATCCTTTACAAGCGAAGCCCTCAGCAGGTAAAACTTGTCCTGATTGACCCGAAAATCGTAGAGCTGAAACTGTACAACGACATCCCTCACCTTTTGACGCCGGTAATCACCGAGCCGAAGCGCGCGCTGCAGTCGCTACAGTACTGTCTGTGCGAGATGGAGCGCCGTTATGCGCTGCTCGATGGCCTTGGCGCGCGGGACATCATTTCGTACAACAAGCGAATTGAGGAGCGAAGAATTGCAACAGAAAAACTCCCATATATAGTCGTAATTATAGATGAGTTTGCTGATTTGATGGCTACGACCGGAAAGGAACTTGAGTCTACGATTGCTCGTCTTGCCGCCATGAGCCGCGCCGTCGGAATTCATCTGGTGCTGGCAACGCAGCGTCCTTCAATCGATGTAATCACAGGTCTTATCAAGGCAAACATTCCGAGCCGAATCGCGTTCATGGTTGCATCAAAGATGGACAGCCGAATCATTATCGATCAGGTTGGCGCGGAAAAACTGCTCGGAAAGGGCGACATGCTGTATTCCGGCATTACAAGTCCGTTCCCGACCCGAATTCAGGGAACTCTCGTGAGCGACAACGAGGTTGAGAACGTCGTCGAATACGTCAAGTCGTATGGCGAACCAGAATATATTGACGATGAAATTTTCGTTGATGATGAAGAGGATGATGTCGGAGGACCGGGATTGTTCAGCGACGGAGAAGACCCGCTGTATGATCAGGCATTGCAGATCGTTGTTCAGGCAGGCAAAGCGAGCGCAAGCTACATCCAGCGCCGTCTGAAAATCGGATATAACCGCGCGGCCCGCCTAGTGGAAGAGATGGAAGAGCGCGGCATTGTCGGACCTCAGAACGGAAGCAAGCCTCGTGAAATCATTCATCTGCCGTAAGCCACAATTTGACTTTGAGACAACACTATAAAAAAAAGGCACTCGATTTCGAGTGCCTTTTTTTGTGTTTAGCAGATTACAACGGAATTATCTGTTGAGCTGAATGGTGCAGGAATATATTTGTCTGCAGCCCAGTCATTCTCCCAGCGGCTTCCGTCGAGAAGATATCGGAATTGATATTCTTTTCCCGTTTCAAGAGCAATTTTTACAGAGAAAGAACCATCCTTTCCCTTTTTGAGAGGTGTTTCTGTGCTGCTCCAGCTATTGAAATCCCCGGCGATTGTTACTGTTTTTGCTCCCTGTGATGCTTCCGGTGAAACGGTAAAAGTTACATTGCAAGTTTTCTTGTCTTTCGAATACGATTTTTTTAAAGCCATGATACGCTCCCTGCTTTTTTAAAATATGTTTAGATTATTTTATGCCCATTTATTTCAGAATGCAATAAAAATTTTATAGAATGATTTATTGGTAAGTTGTAAAGATTAATTCTAATGGAAACTGCAGTCTGTTGTAATGCATTATAAAAAGAACTGACACCGATGAAATGCGTTGAGTCAGTTCTTTTTTACTTTTTGCATTTACTCAGTGCAGAACAGGAGTGCCTGCCCACGGCCTATGCGACTGTAATAGTTTTATCAAACATGAGCGAGCGCAGAGTCTTGTTGATTCTGTTACCCCTTCCGGCAGCGGTACGGATTACAAGCTTATATTTAGATTCGCTTGCAAGAGTCGGGGGCAGAGTACCAAGCTCAAAAAGGTTTATAGAGGTTCCCTGCTGCAGAAGCTCAAGTATGGCATCCTTGAAAAGTATCTGTGCAGCAACAAGACTAGCCTTGTCCAAAAGCGTTAAGCTCACGGCAGAAAAAATCGGCGTGAACACCTCAAGCCGCGTCGCCTGCGTAGTGCCGGGTCTTGAAAGCGGAAACTGGAAAATCAGGATTGTGACACAGTGCTCGAAGACAACACCGCGAAAAGAATCTCAGTCTTGTACTTATAGCACGGTTTTTGCACTCGAATAATTTCATTGCCGTAAAATAAAAAATTCATTGCAATAAATGTAAATTTTTATTGCAATAAACGACTTCGTATACGGCAATAAATGAGTTCATATACGGCAATAACAAAACACATATACGGCAATAAAAATTTTCTTTTATTGCCGTATTTTTTTTTGCGGACGGCAATGCTTTTTACCTGAACATTGCCCTAAGCTCAAACACAGACTGAACATTGAACTTCTTGAGGACTGCATGCCAGTGAGAAGCCGCCGTGTTGAGTGAATTGAATCCGAAATCCACCTTAAGCTCTTTCTGAGTCTTCCCGGTCATCATGTAGAGGAACGCATATTTCTGATTTTTCGACAGCGTGTAGTAAGTGTCCACCCTGTCGCACACGGGCGGATTTTCGCGAATCACTTCAAGCGAAGTGACCCGGCTGGTTTTGATATTGCCAAGGACATAACGGATCGCAGGCTGCATGAATAAATATGCGTTCTGTTCGAATCCGTAAACACAAACTTTTTTGAATTCCATAGGGGTTCCTCCTGTAGAATTTATCGGGATATTTCAGACATATGCGCAAGTTTCAAGAGAAGCCATGCCGGAAAGTCCATGAAAATTCCGACAAAACCGGGTTTCCTAAAAAAATCCTTGCCAGTGCGGATTAAATGCGCTAATAATAAAAACAGAGAGCCTTATCACAAAAAACGAGAACCACAGGAA
>CAMVSS010000011.1 GCA_947170195.1 uncultured Treponema sp.
AAATCATCTTGTGGGGGGATAAAAAATAATGAAAAAATCAGTTTGGGTATTTGGTGCAGCACTCCTTCTTGCGGGAGGTGCTTTTGCACAGAAAGACACTGTTTATATATCGCCGAACAACGACGGTGTTCAGGACGTCCTTGAAATTCCTCTCCAGATAAAGGAGCGCAGATACGTAAAGGAATGGAGCCTCATCGTTGAGAATGAGAATGGCGAGACCGTACGAAAAATCGGAAACAAAGATAAGCGACCGACGAGAATCACTTTCCTGTCATTCTGGAAGGCGCTTTTTACTCCTAAGCGGGGTGTAGATATTCCATCCATGGTCAGCTGGAACGGACTTATGGACAATTCTGAGGTCGCTCCTGACGGAAAGTATTTTTACTATTTTACGGCAGCTGATGACAACGGAAACTCAGCCAGAACGGAAAAACTTTGCGTCATAGTTGACAACACGGCTCCTGAGATCAATGTTCAGCAGCCGTCTCAGGACGGAAAGATTTTCGGTGAGGGCGCAAAAATCGCTTTTGTTGTAAATCAGAACGGTTCCGAGGAAGACGAATGGACCGGAAGTTTTGTCGATTCTGACGGAAATGTCGTAAGAACTTATAAATGGACGAAGAGCGAGCCGCTCAAGTTTGAATGGACTGGAACGGATGACAACGGCGCTCCTCTTCCTGACGGCGTATACAGCTACAAAATCAGCGCAAAAGACCGGGCCGGAAACGTATCTTCTCCTGCCGGAATCTCAAACATCATCTATTCTGCGGAAAAACCTGTTACGAACATCACTCTCAACGGAAGCCGCTATTTCTCTCCTAACGGAAACGGCGTGAACGAATCCGTTGAGTTCGAAGTCAAGATTCCTGAGCCTGATGCAAAATCTGGAAACAGAATCGTTGATTGGGCTGTAAAAATCGTTGATGAAAGCGGAAAAGTTTGCCGCACGTTCGCCGGAAAAGACAACCCTCCGTCAAAAATCGTTTTCGACGGAAAAAATGATTCAAAAGCTGATTGTCCTGAAGGTCAGTATCAGGCTGTCGTATCCGCAAAATATCTCAACGGATATGAACCTGACGTAATCAAATCTCCTGTGATTGTCCTCGATAAGACTGCTCCTTCTGCAAAAGTCAGGGCAAGCTCATCGACTTTCTCTCCTGACGGTGACGGAAACCTTGACGAGCTTGTAATCACCCAGGATTTCGCTGCTATGGGCGGCGCACCTGTTGATTCTTGGAAAGGAAAGATCGTCAATGAAAACGGCGAGGTTGTCAGGGAGTATGATTTCGGCGCATATCCTCCTGAAAAACTCGTATGGGACGGCCTCGATTCAAGAAGCACCCTTGCAGCTGACGGAAAGTACAACTACATCCTTTCCGCAACGGATCTTGCCGGAAACTCAACCGAAATAAAGCTTGACGCCGTAACGCTCGACACGAGCAAGACCGAGCTTCTTCTTGCCGTTTCTCCGGACGCATTCAATCCGGCTTCGGGAGACAAGAACAAGTCTTCTGTAAAAATGACTCCTGTCGTCAAGAGCGGAAGCTCAATCAGCAGCTACAATATCGAAGTCAAGGGTTCTGACGGAAAGACTGTCTGGACACAGGAAGGCACATCACTCCCTAAGAGCATTTCTTGGAGCGGACTCGCTTCCGATGGAAAACGCTGCGCCGACGGAAAATATGTCGCTACGCTCTCCACAAAATCTACGAACGGTGCCGAGGCCAAAATATCGACACAGCCATTCGTAATCGATACTGTAGCCCCAGAAATCGAAGTTTCAGCACCTTACGTTCTTTTCTCACCTGATGGCGACGGAAACAAGGATTCTGTAAAATTCGCAGTCAAATCTTCTGACGAGGAATCTTGGAATGCCGCCGTTTACAACTCAAAGAATCAGGTTGTCCGAACTTTCTCATGGAAGGGAAAGGTTCCTGCAAATATTGAATGGAACGGAACGGATGCTTCTGGAAACAAGGTTGCCGACGGAAGCTATAAGATTGTGTTCAGCTCAGAGGATGCCGCAGGAAACAAAGGCAACACTGAAATCGCCGGCATCACCGTGGACAGCCGCGAGGCAAAGGCTTACGTAACTGCTGACAGCGATGCATTCTCTCCGAACGGCGATGGATATCTTGAGACTCAGAAATTCACAATCCGAACGACGCTCTCCGAGGGAATCGAGGACTGGAGCTTTACAATCTCAACGCCTGAGGGCAAGGTCGTAAAACAGTGGGGAAGTGCGGATCAGAAAACTCTTCCTGCTGAGATCACATGGAATGGTGCCGGAAATGACAACAAGATCGTCGAGGGCGCTTTCTCCGCAAACCTCAAGATTTCTTATGCCAAGGGTAACTCTGTTGACGTAAAATCTTCTGCGTTCATCTGCTCTGTGACACCTCCGAACATCGCTGTTCAGACCGCTCCTCAGTACTTCTCTCCTGATAACGACGGCGAGAACGACGACCTGTTCATCAAACTTTCTTGCAACGATGTCGTTCCGATTAAGAACTGGAGCCTTCAGATCAACGACCCTCAGAACGGAAAACCATTCTGGAAAACTTCCGGAAAGTCTTCTATTACCGAGCGTTTGATCTGGGACGGCCGCGGAAACAATGGCGAGCTTGTTCAGTCTGCAATGGACTATCCGTATGTATTCACTGTAACCGACACCCTCGGCATGACAAGCACATTCGAGGGCTTGATCAGCGTCGACATTCTGGTAATCAGAGTCGGCGACGTCCTCAAGATGGCTGTTCCGTCAATCATCTTCCGACAGGATGAGGCTGACTTCGGCGTTCAGGTCGTTGATGCAAACGGTAACGTGACTAAGCCTGGAATCACACCGGCTCAGGCAAAGAACAACGAACGCGTACTTAAGCGTGTCGCTCAGGTCCTCAACAAGTTCAAGAATTACACCGTAACGGTCGAAGGTCACGCAAACAGCGTAACCGGCCTCGAGGACGAGGAGACGACAAACAAATACGGAAAAGCTCTTGAGCCGCTGTCAAAGGCTCGCGCTGAATTCGTCAAGGGACAGCTCAAGTCTTACGGCGTTGACGCAAACAGACTTACTGCTGTTGGACGCGGCGGACGACAGCCTGTAGCTGCCCGCGGTGACAAGGACAACGCATGGAAGAACCGACGCGTTGAGTTTATCCTCAATAAGTAAAACATAAAAAAATATATGAGGGATTTTTCTGAAGTCAGACGATTTCAGAACTTTCTCTCGGGCATCGGCTGTCTGATTTGAAACGCAATCCTGAATTGCACTTATCAGACAGCCTTTTTTTCTTTAAACTGATTTCCATGACATACCTGACTCCCCAGAAAATCGAGCTGATAAAAAGCCTTGCCGAAAAATACGAGACAAAAGACTTCCTGAGCGGCGACCCGTCCTGCTTTATGCACCGCTATTCGTCCGTGCGGGATGTTGAGTGCGTCGCATTCATTGCCGCAAACCTCGCGTTCGGTCGCCGCGAGCAGATTCTGAGCCACGTGGAGTCAATACTGAGCGCTGCCGGAAAAGACATTTCCGCGTGGATAGAGGACGAAAAATACAGAGATTTCTTTCCCGAAAATCAAAAATCTTTTTACAGAATGTACACGAATCATCATATGATTTTGTTTTTCGACACGCTTTCAAAAATTCTTCGGGAGCATGGAAATCTCGGCGAGTTTTTTAAGAATGAATGGGAGCGAAAAAGCTCGGAGGAGAAATATCTTCACCGCGTCATAGCCGATGCGTTTCCCGCGGACTGCGCGCTTCTTCCGCACTCGAAAAATTCTGCCGCAAAGAAAGTGAACATGCTTCTCCGCTGGCTCGTCCGGGACAATTCCCCGGTCGACCTCGGGCTTTGGACATGGTATGACAAGGCCAGGCTTTTGCTGCCATTGGACACCCACGTCCTGCAGGAATCGGCCCGGCTCGGGTTCCTGGGATTCGACTCAAACGGTCAGGTGAAGACAAAAAAAAGCGCAAATCTCAACACAGCCGAATGGCTGACTGAAATTTGCGCTGAAATTTTCCCAGACGATCCTGTGAAAGCTGACTTCGCACTTTTCGGGTCAGGCGTTGACCGAAACCATGCTTCCGACAGTTCCCTTTTCTGAATATACAGAAGTTCGTCCGCGGTAAGGATTCATCAAATTCATAGAAGCAATCTGCCCCCTCACCTGATTCATTGACTGCTGCAGAAGGTTTCTGTTGCGCTTGTTCTGTTCAAGAACTTTTTTCTGCAGCTGTGCAAGATCGAGGTGAAGTCGTTCGATATTCTCTTCTTCGCCAGTAGGAATTGCAGGGCCAGAAGGATTTCGAACTGCGTTGTACATTCCTTCCATCGGAACAATTACTTTCTGAAGACTTGCTATGTTTGCTACAATCTGATTTTCAAGTTCTGCGTGTGCGAAAATTGCATCCGCATCTTCGATTTCGATTTTATTCTGCTGTTTTTCAAGCACGTTCAGGTATTCCTGAAATTTGTTTCTCTGCTGTTCAAGCAGGCTCCTGAAGCGCCTGAGAATCGCAATCCTTTCATCGAGTTCTTGCTGCGAAAGCTGTTTTTTTTCTGCCATACACATCTCCTTTTTGCCGACGGCAATCAGCCCGTGATGTTCAATGTCTGCTGGACGTTCTGTGCCGTAGTGTTTGCCGTGCTGCTTGATGCTATCTCCCAAGCAGAGCCAAGCTGTTTGATCATGTCAAGGATGAAGCTGAGCTTTTTCTTGTCCTGATTGATATTGACGTCCATTAATTCCTTGTTGAAGTAAACGTATAGAGACATGAGGTTCTGAGAAATCTGTCCGCCTTTTTCCATGTCGAGCGAAACCTGAAGCTCGCTGATTATTTCCTGAGTTTTCATGATGTGGCGTCCGAATTCCTCGATTTTTTTCGCAGGAATTTTATCATCCGCCTCAAAACATGAGAACGCAGCCGAAAGCTCTTTTGCCGCGCCCTGATAGAGCATTACGACAAGTCTTCCCTGACTTGCGGTTTTTACTGCCGTAGTCTGGTAAGCGCTATAAGGGTTGTTTGCAAATCCCATTGATTCCCTCCCAGAAAATTGGAATTAGTTCCCTTTAATTTCGGAATCTGAAAAATAAACTTTAGGAAAAATCAAAATTAAGGCGTTTTTTTCGGTGAATTTTTTATAGAAAAAACTGTTATTTTTTTTCTTGTGAAATTTTATATCGACTAATAGAAGATTTTTTAGTATCTTATATACGGTGGTTCCCACACATTATGATTGCGGGCGTTTTAACAGCAATTAGCAGCCCGATGATTCATACTTTTGAGGATAGAATGTCTGATAAAAACGAAAATAAAAATGATGATTTGAACAAAAAGAAGAACGATAACGATCCGTACAACTTCTTCAAACTTTCCACAGAACCTACAGAGGACGGCGATGATGATAAAAATCACAAGCCGTTCAAATTCCCTTTCTGGGGACTTATGCTTGCGATAATCGCAGTTCTCATCTTTGTGAATATGTTCCTTACCCAGCGTCCGGAAGAGCTGATCGACTTTTCAACTTTCCGCCAGCTGATTGAGGATGGAAAAATCGTAAGGGTTGAGCTTGGCGAGAGCGTTTTTGTCGGTTATGGTCCTGAGGAATACAAGGTCTCAGAAACTACCGATGACCAGACAAAAAATTCCCTGAGGTCTTTGCCTTGGGTTCGCGCCGCTGAGCAGGCTTATTCCCGCAGACAGTACAAGACGACTGGCGTCATGCTTTCCTCATTTATCGAGCTTCTTGACGAGAAAGGCATTCAGTATAAATTTGTCCGACAGAACGGATTTTTAATTCAGATCTTTACGGGGCTTCTTCCGTTCCTGATTTTGCTGGCCATATACTTCTTCATGTTCCGCAGAATGACCGGAGGCATGGGCGGTATGGGCTCAATCTTTGGAAATGGCGGCGGAAGGGCAAAAGCTGTTGACGAAGGCAAGGTAAAAACACGTTTCGATGATGTTGCCGGAGTCGATGAGGCAAAAGAAGAGCTTGTAGAGGTTGTTGATTTTCTTAAGACACCTAAAAAATATACTGATATCGGTGGAAAGATTCCGAAAGGCGTTCTCCTTGTAGGACCTCCGGGAACCGGTAAGACATTGCTTGCACGAGCTGTTGCAGGCGAGGCTGGCGTTCCATTCTTCAGAATCTCCGGATCTGACTTTGTCGAGATGTTCGTCGGTGTCGGTGCAAGCCGTGTCCGCGATTTGTTCAAGCAGGCGCGCGAAAAAGCTCCGTGCATAATCTTTATCGACGAGCTTGATGCGATAGGCAAAAGCCGAATGAACAATCTCGGAGGAAACGACGAGCGCGAGCAGACTTTGAACCAGCTCCTCGTTGAGATGGACGGATTCGACAACGAAAAAGGACTTATCATCCTTGCGGCAACCAACCGCCCTGACATCCTTGACCCGGCCCTTTTGCGACCAGGCCGATTTGACAGACAGGTAGTCGTTGACAGACCTGACGTAAAGGGAAGGGAGGCTATCCTCCGCATCCACGCAAAAAATGTAAAGCTTGATAACGATGTTGATTTTGTTGCGCTTGCACACGCTTCAGCTGGATTCGCCGGAGCTGATCTTGCAAACATTGTAAACGAAGCGGCTTTGCTCGCCGTTCGAAGCGGACGCTCGAAAGTCTCCATGAAAGATTTTGACGAGGCAATCGAGAAAACAATGGTCGGACTCAAGAAAAAGTCCAGAACTGTTCGCGAGGACGAAAGAAAGATCGTGGCTTATCACGAGACGGGACACGCGCTTGTCGCCGCATTCACGGAAGGCAGCGACCCTGTTCATAAAATTACAATTATTCCGCGCGGACTTGGTGCGCTTGGTTATACGATGCAGCTTCCTGAGGACGACACATACCTCAAAAGCCGAAACAAACTCCTCGGCGAGGTCGATGTCCTGCTCGGCGGTCGTGCCGCAGAACAGATCGTTTTCAACGAGATTACGACCGGCGCTGCAAACGATATTCAGCGCGCTACCGATGTCGTTCGCTCGATGATCACTTCGTATGGAATGAGCGAGAAGTTCAAGAACATGACGCTCGGAAAAAGCGGAAAGGGCTACGGCGGGGACGATCCTCAGCTCGTGCGCGAGTTCAGTGAAGACACGCAGAAATACATCGATGAAGAGATTTCCAGAGTAATCGATGAAAGATACAACAAGGTTCTCGACCTCCTTTCAGGAAAGCGGGAGCTTCTTGAGTATATCGCAAAGCGTCTGCTCGACATTGAGACGATGGAATCAAAAGAATTCAACGATATTATCAAAGCTCAGACGCACTGCGAGAATCTTATAAGCAGCCCTGCGGAAAAAACTGAAAAGACTGAGGAACAGACTGCTGTTGAGCAGCCTGAATCAGAAAACGAAGATGCTTCAGCCGTGCAGAGCGGCGACAATGCTTCAGAAGAAAAAAATGAGGACGGAGAATCAAAATGAAAAAAATCACTTGCCTGCTTTTTGGAATGATTTTCTTTGTGTCCGCATCTTTTTCACAGGGAATCCTTACAGCGCCTGCATATTTCAAAGGTGTTTCTGAAGTTTATGGAACAATAAAATCTTATGAAGCTGATATGGACATGAAGGTCGGAAAAACTTTGATGACCGGACATGTCTCTTTCAAACGACCTGACCTTCTCAGAATTGATTTTAGTTCACCGCAGGAGCAGGTAATTTGTTTTAACGGCGATCTTCTGACGATTTACCTTCCAGGATCGGCGGCTATTTTGAATCAGGCTGTTGATTCAAAATCTTCTGACAACTCCGCGAACCTTGCGACCCCTCAGGGACTTGCCCTCATGAGCCGCTATTACACCGTGGCTTATGAGACAGGATCCGAAGCCGTTCCGCTGGACGAAAATTCCGAGGAGACAGTCATAAAACTTATTTTGAGCAGAAGAACCACATCAGAAGCGTTCAGATATATAAAACTTTCCGTTTCTGCTGATACAAAACTCATCAGGCGAATAGAAGCGATTACGCCTCAGAATGAAAGTTTTATATTTGATTTTACGAATTACAAGCTGAATCATAACATTCCTGACCAAAGGTTTATTTATGATCCGCCTACATCTGCAAACAATTACAACAATTTCCTCTTTTCGGAGTAATTAAAAAATGGAAAGCTACGGTGAAATTTTAAGAAAAAAGCGAGAAGAAAAACTTCTTGATATTGAATCGATTGCGCGGGAAACCTCTATTACGAGCGAGTACCTTCGTGCGCTTGAGGCAGAGGATGCCGATATTTTCCCTGGAGAGCCGTATCTCATAGGTTTTTTAAGGAATTATGCCGAATATCTCGATGTTGATGTAAATCACGTTATCACTCTCTATCAGAACAAGAAAATTCAGGAAACTCCTCCGCCGGCTGCCCTTACAGTCCGCGAGAAGCCTAGGTACCTGATGCCTCTCCTTATTTCATTGTGCAGTTTGTTTGTCGTCGGAATCATTGTCGGCGCCATAGTCTTTATCAATGTTCACAGAAGCACAATCGAGGCAAATCTTGCTCTCTCTCGCTCTTCGGAATCAAAGAAATACGAGCTTTCTGAAAAGCCGTTCTCGGGCAGACTCTTTAAAAAAGACCAGCTCGTTGTAGGAACCGACCGCGGAAATGCATTCCTCACTGTTGCAGAGACAGAAGGAATCTTTGGACTTGAGACTCCTGCCGGCCGCCAGTACATCGAGCTTTCCGAAGAAGTTGAGCTTGATGTTGATGGCGATGGAATCTCTGAGCTTATCATTTACGTATCCGATGTATCGCAGAAAAATATCGACCGCGGTGCTGAGGTCAGGGTTATGCTCAAGAGCGGTTCTGCTGCCGCAATCCTCTCTCCTGACGAGAATCAGATTCCAAATGCCGAGGATTTGCCTAAAGAGCAGCTCAGAACGGAAGTATTCTCAGACACGAGAGCTTATCCGTTCACCGTAAACGCAACATTCCGCTCAAGCTGTCTGTTCAGATATCGCCCGGATCGCAAAGAGACTTCAGAATATTACATTCCTGGCAATGATATCATTACAATTACGGCAAGCAACGGTATCAGATTGTGGATTTCTAATGGAAACACTGTAAAACTTCAGGTTGTGGCAAACGGAAAAACTTATGACCTTCCGATTGCAAAGGCCGGAGAAGTTGTCGTTCAGGACATCAAGTGGATAAAAGATACTGACGGCAAATATAAGGTTGTGGTTGTAGATCTTGACTAGTCAGAAATTTTTTATCGATCAGCACGGATGTGCCAAGAATCAGGTTGATGGAGAGCTTCTCATCTCCATTTTGACTCAGAAAAATTGGGTTCAGACTTTCTCTCCTGAGGAAGCGGACCTCATAATCGTAAATTCATGCGGCTTTATTGAATCTGCAAAGACTGAGAGCATTAATGCAGTCATGTCCGCCCGCCAGATGTATCCAAAGGCAAAAATTCTCCTTGCGGGATGCCTTGCCCAGCGATATGCGCCAGAGCTTTCGGAAAGCCTTGCCGAGGCGGACGGTTTTTTCGGAAACGGAGATCTCGACCAGCTCTACAAGGTCGTTGAGCCGCTCATGCAGGGCGAACGTCCGGTGCTCGTTCCTGAGCAGAAGGGCGTGTGCGGCGGAAACAGAAACATGCTCCTGAGTTTTGCCGGTGCGGCATACGTAAAGATCACCGAGGGATGCAATAACCGCTGTTCTTTCTGTGCAATTCCAATCATCCGTGGTGAGCTGCGAAGCCGCCCGGCACAGGAAATCATCGATGAAATCAAAAAACTCATCGCGCAGGGCGTGTATGAGCTGAACCTTATAGGACAGGATTTGGCGGCATACGGAACCGGGCGCGATGACAACGTGTTCGGTACAGGACGGACTTTCCTTCCTCGTGGTACGCCGGGAGACCTTTCAGTTGAGGGCGGCGATAATGCCATCAACACTTCGGAGCGCGCCGAGGAAAAACAGAGGGAGTCGGGCTTGTGCACTCTCCTCAAGCAGATTTCCGCGCTCAAAGGCACGTTCCGCCTGCGTCTGCTCTATATCCACCCGGATCACTTTAACGAAGACATCCTCCCGGTGATGAAAGCCGACAGCCGTTTCCTGCCGTATTTTGACATTCCGTTCCAGAGCGGCGACGATGAGATTATTCGTACGATGCACCGCGTCGGAAACCAGAAGAAATATTATGAGCTCATAAATAAAATCCGCTCATATTTCCCTGACGCGGCGATCCGCACGACATTCATGACGGGATTCCCTGGCGAAACAGAGGAAGCCGCAGAAAACACTAAGGAATTTTTGAAAAAAACTCGCACGGACTGGAGCGGATGTTTCTCTTATTCGCGCGAGGACGATACTCCGGCATACGGATATAAGAAACAGGTTCCGCATAAGTTTGCTGAAAAACGCGCGGCAGAGCTTGTTGAGATTCAGGCTGAGATTACGCGGGAAAAACTCCGCGAGCGTTCCGGCAAGGATTATGACGTTCTGATCGAGGAAGTCCTTTCAGAGAATCCAGAGACGCCTGACGAGGGAATCGCAATCGGACGCGCATGGTTTCAGGCACCTGAGGTTGACGGCAGCGTCGTAGTGCGCTATGACCGCTCGAACAAGGATGAATGCGATGCCGTAAAGAGCGGTCGGCTCGTGAAAGTGCATGTCTCAAGCAGCGGCGACGTCGATCTGAACGGTGATTTCGTCGCAGACAGTGAGTTGAACTCAAAAATTGCCAGCAGTTCGCTTACCTTTGCGCAGGACATCGTTTCGTAAGGTATGGAAGAGTCTGTCGGAGCCGTATTGGACGGCATGGAACAGCTTTCAGACGAGGCAAGAAGCTATCTTTCCGTGCTCAACTCCGAGCAGCTTGAAGCTGTAGTGCACGAAGGAAGCCCGCTTTTGATTCTTGCGGGAGCAGGTTCTGGAAAAACACGCGTCATAACGACGAAAATCGCATACCTGATAGGGGAGCGCGGAATAGATCCACACCAGATTCTCGCAGTCACTTTTACCAAGAAAGCGGCGAACGAAATGCAGCAACGCGCCGTCTCCCTTGAGCCGCGGGCTCAGTATTCGCAGATCAGGACATTCCACTCTTTCGGAGCCTGGTTTTTGCGCCTGTATGCTGAATATGCCGGAATCGACCCGAATTTTACTGTTTATGACGATGACGATACGGTCAGCTTGCTGCAAAAAGCCTGCCCGAAGCTGACGAAACAACAGACAAATCATTTTATCCACGAAATTTCCCTTGCGAAAGATTATTGCTACACAAGCTCATCTCAGGAACTTGATGAGATTGATTCCGATCCGGAATTCCGCATCGTATACGAAGCGTACGAAAAGCGACTTAGGCAAACCGGAAACGTTGATTTCGGCGACCTCATCATGCTTCCGTATCTCGTGCTCCGTGACGTCGAGTATGTGCGGCAAAAGTTGCTTGCCCGCTTTAAGGTCATCATGGTTGATGAGTATCAGGACTCAAACGTGGCGCAGTTTTTGCTTCTTCAGCAGCTGTCCGGCGTTCAGGAGGGCTTTGCGGCTTGTTCGGCGAATCCCGACGGAATTTATGTGTGCGTGGTCGGCGATGATGACCAGTCAATCTACAAATTCCGCGGCGCTGAGATAAAGAACATCCTGAATTTCAAGGACAGGTTTCCGGGAACGAAAATCATCCGCCTCGAAAAAAATTACCGCTCGACAGCCGAGATTCTCGGCATTGCGGACAACGTGGTCAGGCACAATCACGGTCGGCTCGGAAAAACGCTTCATGCGGAGAAGGGGAACGGAAAGCAGCCTGTATTGGCATTCCTTCCGAATCAGGACGAGGAAGCTGATTTTTGCGGCGACCTCATAAAACTGTCCCATGAAAAAATGGGCATTCCGTACGGAGATTGGGCAATTTTGTACCGCACGAACGCCCAGTCGCTGACATTCGAATCTAATTTCCTGCATAGAAAAATCCCGTATCAGATTGTAGGCTCGCTCAAGTTCTACGAACGCGAGGAAATCAAGGACATGCTCGCTTTCCTTTCGTTGATCGCAAACCCGCGCGACGAAGTTGCTTTCAGGCGCATTGTCAACAAGCCTGCCAGGGGAATCGGGGCTACGACGCAGGAAAAAATCATAGACAGGAGCAGGCTTGCCCTGCTTGCAGATGAGTCTTCTGCCGACGGAGCAGCCCCTGCGGAGGGCGCGGCTCCAGCAAGCTTTAACCTCGTTCAGACAAGCCGAGCCATGCTGAACGAGCTTTCAAAAAAAGCGCGCGAGGGAATGACAGCCTTCATCGAAGTTTTTGACGAGATTGAAAAGAAACTTGCCGCGCCTGGGGACGGCATTCCTGGAAGCAGCCCGGAAAACCTTCCGGGAGAAGTTCCGGAAAAACTTTCCGCGCTGATCGAGCTGATCGCCGAGAAGTCAGGATTAAAGGAATACCACGCAAGCCAGGACGAGATTGCCGGCTCCCAGAAAGTCGCTAACCTTCAGGAATTGGCGAATTCCGCCGTACCGTACGACCTGAGCCGGAACGGGCTTCTCGAATTCCTCGATCATATCGAGCTTGACCGAACGATTGAGACCGAGGACGGCGAGGAGGACAGCGACCGGGTTACGCTGATCACACTGCACAACACCAAGGGACTTGAATTCAGCCGCGTCATCATGACTGGTATGGAGCTCGGCCTATTTCCGCGCGCGGACAAAAATGAAGAAGAAATGGAAGAGGAACGCCGTCTCTGCTACGTAGGAATCACGCGCGCGAAGGACGAATTGTATCTTACTAGCTGCGCTATGCGGCGGATGTACGGACGCACGGACTACATGGCCGCAAGTCCGTTCCTTATTGAAATCGGAAAGGAAAACGTGAAGGTGCTCGGTCATCCGCCGGCAAATTTCCGGGCCAGCACGAGCCGAAACGGTGATTACGGCGCGCGCGGTCTCAGCCATCCGGACACGGAGTCCGATCCTATCAAGAGAAAGTATTCAAGGGGAAAGAGGCTGTATCACGACGACTGGGGATACGGCGTAATAGTAAAGACGAGCGAGTCCGACGACGGCGAATACTGCATCAGCGTGCAGTTTGAGAATGGCGGAGTAAAGCGTTTCCTGCCGAAATATCAGGAAAAATCGCTGATGATTACGGACGATTAAGATTCCCTTCTTTTTAATTTTGTCAGGGCGAACTTTTTCCCCGCGTCACGTGGCGTGTCGACACTTCGTCACGTGGAGTGTCGACACTTCGTCATGCAGAGTGTCGACTCTTCGTCACGTGGAGTGTCGACTCCTCGTCATGTGGAGTGTCGACACCCGCCGTGTTATCTAAGAAATTACGCAGCTTTTTTTGCAAGCCGCTTTTTCATCACTGTCAAAAATCCGAGCATGAGTGCGATTCCCACTATGAGCGAGAGACCCGCGTTCTTGACGAATCCAGCGAAAATGTAGGTTACGAACGAGATTGCCGCGCAGCTGAGGGCGTACGGAAGCTGGCTTGACACGTGGTTTACGTGGTCACACTGTGCTCCTGCGCTCGCCATGATCGTCGTGTCGGAAATCGGGGAAATGTGGTCGCCGCAGACCGCGCCTGCCATACATGCCGAGATCGAGATGATGCGGAGCGGATTTTCTGCTGACGGGAATACCGCGATGCAGATCGGAATGAGGATTCCGAAAGTGCCCCATGACGTTCCTGTCGCAAATGCGAGGAAGCCCGCGATGACAAAGATGATTGCAGGAAGGAAATTCTGGAGAGAAGATGCGCTTCCGCTTACGAGTGTCGCGACGAATTCCTTTGCTCCGAGCGAGTCGGTCATGCCCTTGAGCGTCCATGCGAGCGACAGGATGAGGATTGCCGGAACCATAGCCTTGAATCCGTCCGGTACGCAGAGCATCGCAGCTTTGAAAGAGATGACGCGCCTGAGAATGTAGAAAGCGAGTGTTACGATCAGTGCCGCGAACGAGCCGAGAACGAGTCCTACGGACGCATCGCTGTTTGCGAACGAGTCGATGAAGTTCAGGTATGTTTCGTTCGCAACGAGGGAACCTTCTTCTTCGCCCGCAACAAGCTTTGTGAAGAATCCGCCTGAATAAATCATGCCGAGCGTGCACATAACGATGAGGAATGCAATCGGAACGATCAAATCCAAAACTCCGCCGCGGCCGTTGGTCTTGTCGTCCTCGTCGGTTTCTTTTTCGCTCATCATCTGGAGTGCTTTTTCGTATTTTGACATAGTGCCGTATTCAAGGCGGAGGAAGACGAGCGCGAACATCATCACGATTGTTAGCAGCGCGTAGAAGTTGTAAGGAATGGCCTTGCAGAAGAGGGCGAGACCGTTTTCTCCCTCGGTTACGAATCCGGAGACAGCCGCAGCCCATGAAGAAATCGGGGCGATGATGCAGATCGGAGCCGCCGTAGCGTCAATCAGGTAGGCGAGCTTCTCGCGGGAGATTCCGTATTTGTCAGTTACCGGGCGCATCACCGAGCCGACGGTAAGGCAGTTGAAATAGTCATCGATGAAAATGAGGATTCCAAGAAAAATCGTTGCCGTCTGTGCGCCGACCTTTGTCTTTATGTGGCTTCTTGCCCAGCGTCCGAAAGCAGCAGAACCTCCGGCCCTGTTCATGAGCGCGACCATGCTTCCGAGTATTACGAGAAATACGAGGATGCCCGCGTTGTAGGAATCAGAAATCTGCGTAATCAGTCCGTCGCTGAATACATGCGAGATGAAGCCTGAAAAACCCGATGAAGCGTCAACCGCATAAAAAATGCCGCCGAGCACGATTCCGATAAAAAGCGAAGAATAAACTTCCTTTGAAATTAAAGCCAGCGCGATTGCGACGATTGCGGGTAAAAGTGAATAGAAAGTTCCAGTCATTTTTTAATCCTTGATGCGTTAGTTTTTTTGAATTTTTGAAAAATCCGTGTTGAGCGGGTCAGCGACTCCGTCCCGTTCGAGTTTTTCAATAACTTTTATGGCATATTCAAGTTCTTCGAGCAGAGTTGAAGAACAGTATGTCTTTATGGTTTTTAACCCTTTTACTGCCTGCTGATTTGTCATACAAGCCTCCGTTTTTGTGATTTTATCCGCGCATTTCACACGTTTTAAGCGCGCATTTCCGCAGATTTTAAGATTCTACCATTTTGCTAAAAAATCTGCATCAACAATAAGTTTGTATTTCATGGTAACGCATTATAAAAACACAGCAAATTTTTATACTGCGTTTGACCTGACAGATTGTTCATATAGCACATTGAGCATCATCAAAAATTTCGATAAAATAAACGTTATGAGTGAACATAAAACAGTAGACGAAACTACGCTTGAAAATTTGCTTTATCTTTCAAGACTTTCACCTGAAAGCACCGATATGGCAACGCTAAAAAAACAGGTCGATGAGATTGTCGGTTATTTCGACATCCTCTCAAAATACGATGACTCAGAAAATCCTTACGACGCATATCCATCAACTGAGGCAGAAAAACTTCGCGAAGACGAAATCGTTCCCGGGCTTGAGATGCAGCACGTCAAGAAAATCAACGAGGGAAACTTCCTCGACGGCTATTTCCAGGTTCCAAAAGTGCTCGGAGAAGGCGCGTAAACTTTTTGCATGAGGCAGCAGACGAGGCATCTGGGCGCCACCGCCGCTTAGCGTCGGTCGGGCTTTCCGCCCTTCCGCTGCCGCTCCATTCTTCGCCCGGACGAGCCGGCCGAAGAACGCTACGCGGGGCTTCAATCCCTGGCGCATGGAAACAAAAATCCACGAGGAAATTATGTACTACACAATAGAAGATACGATAAAAGCTCTTAAATCAGGAGAAACGACCAGCGAAAAACTGGTGCGCGCTTCAATCGACACATTCGCAGCTGACCAGAAATCAGAAAAGCCGCTCAACGCATTCCTTGAAATCTATGAGGACGTAATCGAGTTTGCCAAGGCCTGTGACGCACAGATCGCCCAGGCGCGAGCTGCCGGAACATTGGACGCGCTCTTTGCCGAAAAGCCTCTGCTCGGAATTCCGTTCGCAAACAAGGACAACATTTCCGTTCAGGGCAAAAAACTTACATGTTCGTCAAAAATTCTTGAGGGCTACCGTGCCCCATACAGCGCGACCGTCATCAACCGACTTGCCGAGTCAGGCGCGATTCCGCTCGGAAGGTGCAATCAGGACGAGTTCGCGATGGGTTCCTCAACCGAATATTCAATCTACGGCCCTACCAGAAACCCGATCAACCGCGATTACGTTTCTGGAGGCTCTTCGGGCGGTTCGAGCGCTGCCGTAGCCGCAAACCAGGCTCTCTTTGGCCTCGGAACGGAAACCGGCGGTTCTGTTCGTCTTCCTGCATCATACTGCGGCGTCTACGGACTCAAACCGACATACGGCGTTCTTTCACGCTGGGGCGTAGTAGCCTATGGTTCATCTCTCGATCAGGTCGGAATCATCGGACATTCTCCGCGCGACATCGCGCTTCCGCTTTCACTTATGAGCGGGGTTGATTTTTACGACGATACGAGCGCAGACCTTCCTGAGTCTGAATCCCTCAAAAATCTTTCCGCATACAAAGACTTTTCTTCCCTCAAGGTTGCCGTTCCGAAGCAGTTCGAGGAGGCAAAAGGTCTCGATCCAGACGTAAAGAAAGTCTTCGAGGACGTAAAATCATGGTTCGCGTCAAAGGACGCAAAAATCGACGTGGTTGACCTCCCTATCCTGGACGCGTCAATCGCTTCTTATTACGTAATCGCCCTTTCGGAAGCAGCCTCTAACCTGAGCCGCTTCGACGGAATCCGCTACGGACACCGCGTTGACAACCAGAAGGGCTACGACCAGCTCTATGTCGACACCCGTTCAGAAGGCTTCGGCCCGGAAGTAAAGCGACGAATCATCATCGGAAACTACGTGCTGTCAGAGCAGTTCTCCGGCACAACATATAAAAAAGGCATGAGCGTCCGCGCGCGAATCCAGAGGGAGGTCGCAAAGCTTTTCGAGAGCTACGATGTCATCCTCTGCCCGACATGCCCGACCGCGGCATTCAAGCTCGGCTCAAAGTATGACGACCCGCTCGCCATGTATCTGAGCGATTTGTTCACCACATTCGTAAATCTTGCCCGAATACCTTCAATCAGCGTTCCTGCCGGATTTACGTCGGAGTCGAACGCGAGCGCATCAAACATGCCTGTCGGAATCCAGTTTGCCGGCGCGATGTTCAGCGAGGCAAAGATTTTGCAGCTTGCCCAGGCATGGGAAGAAGATCATGCGGGCTGCGGAGTTCCGGTAAAGGAGAATAACTAATGGCTATCGATAAATACGAAATCGTAATCGGCTGTGAGATTCACACCCAGCTTCTTACAAAGACAAAGGCGTTCTGTGCCTGTGAAAATAAATACGGCGGCATGCCGAACACACGAGTGTGCCCGGTTTGTCTCGGTCTTCCGGGAGCAATGCCGCGCATCAGCAAAGGATATGTTGAGCTGGGAGCCGTTGCCGGCCTTGCCCTCAACTGCAATATCGCGCGATTCACCAAGTTCGACCGAAAGCACTATTTCTATCCTGATCTTGCAAAAGGCTACCAGATTACGCAGTACGACATTCCGCTCTGCACGGACGGATATGTAGACCTTCCTATGCTCCACTATCCGAAAGACGAGCAGGAAGGTGGCGAAAAATTCCGCCCGGTGAACTTCAAGGGCGAGAACTGCATCATCGAGAACGCCGGAAAAAAATATCGCCGCGTCAGAATTGAGCGCATCCACCTTGAGGAAGACGTAGGTAAGTCACTCCACCTTCAGGGCGCGCACTCTTACATCGACTACAACCGATGCGGTACTCCGCTCGTCGAAATCGTCACCAAGCCGGATATGTCTTCTCCGGACGAAGCCGCGCTTTTTATGCAGACAGTTCAGGAAATCCTGCGATATGTGCGCGTCACAAACGGAAACCTCGAGGAAGGAAACATGCGCTGTGACGCAAACATCAACCTGAACGTGTGGGAGGACGGAAAGCTCTACCACACTCCGATTTCCGAAATCAAGAACCTCAACTCGTTCAAGGCAATCCGCGAGGCAACAGCATACGAGGCAAAACGCCAGCTTGAGGAATTCATCAACGACCGCCAGCCGTTCAACGCCGGATTCAAGGTGACGATGGGCTGGGACGAGGCAAAGGGACAGACTGTCGTTCAGCGAACGAAGAACTCGTTTGTGGATTACCGATTTGTCGTCGAGCCGGACATCAAGCCGTTCAGCGTAAGCGAGGAGCTTATCGCGCGCGCAGGTTCACGGGTCGGAGAGCTGCCT
The DNA here is from genome assembly GCA_947170195.1 of uncultured Treponema sp. Lineage (GTDB taxonomy): Bacteria > Spirochaetota > Spirochaetia > Treponematales > Treponemataceae > Treponema_D. The sequence goes on from CAMVSS010000011.1 coordinate 18,270, forward strand.
GAGGCAAAACGAATCCGTCTTCAGAAGGATTACGGCCTTTCAGATTTCGACGTCGAGACGCTTACTTCAACACGCGACCTTGCTCTCTGGTTTGAGGAAGCCGCAAAAGGTGCCAAGGACGTCAAGAAAGTTGCCAACTGGATTCTTGCAGAGCTTCTCGCCGTTCTCAACGAGCAGCGAAAGACTATAAACGAAGTTAACATTACGCCTGCCCACATCACTGAGCTGGTAAATGCAATCGCAGATAAAAAAATCTCGAACGCGCAGGGAAAAACTGTCTTTGCGAAGATGCTTGAGACAGCAAAACTCCCTGCCCAGATCATCAAGGAAGAGGGCATGGAGACCGTCTCTGACACTGGCGCAATCGAGTCCATCGTCGATACGGTGATCGCCGAGAACCCGAAGGCTGTCGCTGACTTTAAGTCGGGCAAGACAAATGTCGTCGGCTGGCTGACAGGACAGGTAATGAAGGCCTCTAAGGGAAAGGCAAATCCTGGGGTAGCTTCGAAGCTTGTTTCTGAGAAGCTTGCAAAACTGTAGGCGCGGTATTGAATGGATAAGGTTGATTTTCTTTCTTCTGAAATAAATGCTCGGTACGGCACTGTAAAGCGTGCCAGAGGTTGCTTTTTGTACACCGCAAAAGGCGTCCGCCTGACCGATCTGTATCAGGAGAACGGCAGGGCAATTTTGGGCTGGGGCGGAAAAAGCGCTTTCACAATCCTGAAAAATGTCCTTGACCGCGGCATAACGGGAAGCTTTGCGACGGATTTTTCCCTTCATGCGGACGGAACCCCGAGCCGGCTTTCCCGCGCGGTGTCGGAGCTTTTTGCGGGAAGCAGGAGAGTCTTTGCTTTCCATGGAAAAGAAAAGGCCCTCAAAGCGGCTCTTGAAATTTCCCCGGACTCAACTTCTTTTTATCGTCCTTGGAATCAGGCTGATATAAAATGGACGGAAGTCGACTGCATCGTTTTTGCGCCGCCACTTCCGTGGACTGATTCGCTCTATCTCCTTGCCGTAAAAGAAAATCTCATTTCTTCCGAAAACGCTCCTTCCTGTGCTCGCGTCTCCGCTCCTGTCTGCGCCGCGATCACCCGCTCTCTTTTCGATCTTATCAAAGCTTTGCAGGAGAGAGAGGAGAAGCATTGGTTTGTATACGACAAGATAATCACAAAATACTGGGAGCGGAAGGGACCTTATCTTTTCCCCAAAATTCCTGAGGATTCTTATACTGATTTTATTCTTCACTGTCTGGATTGTGGCATCGTCATAAACCCTGACTTTCATCAGCCGAGCATAGTTCCGTTTGGTGCCGATCCGGGCGTGTTCAGAGCTTTGGAGAGAAATCCATATGGTACAAAGTGAGTTTTTGTTCTGCATTTTCAAACTTATCCTCGGCGGAATCATAGCGTTCCTTGCAATCCTTTTGTGGAGCAAGACGAGAGAATCCGCCTGGATGTGCCTTGTTGCGGCATCGATCACCGGTTATGCATCAATCGTCTGCGACCTGCTCCTTAAGCTTGGCATAATCAAGAATGAAGTCATAATGATTTCGGGAAATGACATATCCGTGTACAGGTATCTGGCTTTTTTAGTGCCGTGTTTCTTTATCATACTCGCTTTTTTATTGATGCTGGTAAAAGCCGGCAGGGAAAACAAAATTGACTTGTGAAGAATTCTGGGAAAAATATCTGACTGATTCGAAGCTTTCGCGTGAAGACGCCGCATATTCCGGGGAAATGCTGTTTGAGAACAGCTCCGTGACAGGAACAGAGCAACTCGACCTCGTGCTGAGGGGGCAGCGGACGGCATCTTTCAGCGCGTTTCCTGCGTACGAGATCAACAGGGAGCCGGTTCCGGTTGCCGGGGAAGTCTACATCGTCGAGGACGGAGACGAGGAGCCGAGATGCATAATCGAGCTGGTCGATGTCAAGGTCGTCCCGTTCGGCGAGATTTCTTGGGAGCTTGCCTCGAAGGAAGGCGAGGACGAGAATCTTGAGCAGTGGCGCGACAAACAAAGAGAATATATGGAGGAAGAGGCTGACTTGTGCGGGTTTGAGTTCAATGATGAAACCCCGGTAGTTTGCGAAATCTTCCGCGTTATATATAGGGCATAAAAAGGAGGCACTTATGTCAAACGGAAAAACATTTTCACTTTACTGGCTGATTCTTAATCTTGCGGTGGGCGCGATGCTTGCTGTAGGAGGAATTTGGGCTTTGCAGGGCGGCGGAGATTTCGCATGTTCAGCAATCAGAGAGATTTTTGATTCTGATGTCGAGAAAATCCTTGTCCTTGTATTCGGAGTAATCGAGCTGCTTTCTGGAATCTTCATCCTGCTTCAGCTTTTGATCGGCGACAGAACAGGAAACTTTGGCACAATCCTTAAGCTCATCGTTGTCATCGTCTGGGTGGTTGCAATCGTTCTTGCTGATTTCTTCGGAAAAAACGGCATCCTCAACAACGGCCTGGATCACTTCCTCAGATGGATTTATAACTTCGCAATGCATCTGATAGTTCTCGGCGCACTCCTGGTGACAAGAGACTAAAAACAGCCGAAGCAAAAAAAAGACTGAAACGTACCGTTTCAGTCTTTTTTTGACCCCAATGCGATTCGAACGCACGACCTTTCGCTTAGGAGGCGAATGCTCTATCCAGCTGAGCTACGGGATCATGTTTTGATTCCGTAGCATTGAAGAGCAGGGGGCGTGACGCACGACCTTTCAATTAGGTACGAAGCGAAAGCTTCGTAATGCTCTATCCAGCTGAGCTACGGGATCGAAAATGTGAATAGCATTATATCACAAATCGCAAATAAAAGGAATCGAATAAGCGATAAAAAAACAAAATTCTCTGGGTTTTTCTTGTCCTGCTGACCGCAATCCTGCGTTTTACAAGCTGAAGATTTTCGGAAGCTCGCAAACCTCCGCGTCTCCGCTGACGAGAATTCCGCCCATTCCAAGCGACAGAGGAAGGGCAAGGTCGATGTCAAACCTGTCGCCGATTGATATGCATTCGGAATAATCGATTTTGCGCCCCAGTGCGTCGCCTGCTTTTTCGACCGCCAGGTCAAGGATTTTTTTTGACGGCTTTGAGAGTTTTAGCGTGTCCAAGCCGACTATTTCAGGGAAGAATGATGAGATCCCTATTATCTCTAGGGTTTTTCTTGCCGGCTCAACCGGGTTGTTGGTGACGCATATCATGTAGAAATCTTTCTGAAGTTTCTCAAGCGCGGCTATAAGCGGCTCGTTTCTGGTCAGATAGTCTGCCGGATTGAATAGCTTTTTTCGCCACTCGATGCTTGTTTCTATTGAAACTCCGAACGCGGTGAGAAGATTTCCAAGGCTGATTTTTTTTCCGTTGTGATCTTTCGCCCATTTTCGCCTGTAATCCGCTACGATGGCTCTTGCCGCGTCCGCGCTCATATTGTTCAGCTTGGCAAAGTAGCGCACCTGAGAATCTATCTGCTCATGGGCGTATTCCGGGCATGTGTAGAGCGTCGCATCGATGTCAAAAATCAGCACCTTAGGATTTTCCGGCAAATTATATTTTTCCATTGTTAGGCTCCCAAAATTGCAAAAACAGCTTCCATAATATCATCATAATCCCCGATGGATACACGCGCAAGAATCAAATCCCCGATAAGCTCGGCGTCGCTGCATGGCATTTTCTTTATCGTCAGGCCGGTCGCGCGCTCCTTCTGGGCGACAAGCTCGCCGTCCAGGGCCTGCCCGCCGGTTATTGCCATTGTGCCCGGGAAGCTCTCTCCGTTGGAAAGGGCCGCTTTCCTGAGCAAATCCACGGCATGCGAAAGTTCTTTTTCGTACTCAGGATTTTTTCCGTTTCCGTTGTCTTTTTGCGCGTCGTTTTTCATCAGGTAGGAAAGGTTCCACAGTCCCGGGATCGCGCTCGGAAGGGTGCGCAATTCTTCGGCAAAAATCGGTTTTGACGTGCAGAGGTTCAGCCCCTCACTGGTTCCGCCTCGGTTGCACAGCCTTCCCGGAAAGATCGTTCCTGTTCCGATGAGCGCGACCACAAAATCCGGTGCTCCGGCAAAAACAAACGTTCCTTCGAGCAGTCCGGTCTCGATTGCAGCACTCTGGTTTATTTTTCCGACGAACGAGCCTGAGCTTACGAAGCCCGGGAGTTTTTTGATTTCCGAATCCTGGAAACCGCAGTCCTTGAGCTCTGTTTCTGTCCAGTATGCGGTCAAAAAGCGTTCCTCGGGAAGAATTGTGACCGCGTTGCCTGTTAGCTCGTAGAGCAAAAATTCAGGCGAGCCGAAGATGTGCCCGGCTTTTTTCCAGCTGTCACCGAAAATCATTTTGAATCTGGTTAAGCGCGGAATGAACAGAGATTTTGTTTTTCTTAAGGCTTCTTCTCTCAAGCCCAGGGATTTTTCTTTGCCTTCCGCGGAGAAAATGTCGCTGTAAAGGAGCGTCGTGCAATCATCGCTGATGAGCGTCGGGCCGTTTCCGCTGATGCAGATCGCTTCTATCGCATAGTCCGGGCATTTTTCTTTCAGCTCCGAGACGGCCGCTTTAAGCGCGGGAAGATAATGGCGCGCGGAATCGTGGTTTTTGAATGCTGATTCCGGGAAACTCTGGCGTGAGACAAAGATTTCTGATTTCCGTAGGTTGTCGGGAAGCAAGGCCGCTTTGAGAGAGGATGTGCCTATGTCTATGCAAAGGATCGTGTCTGTCATAATAAGTGATAATCAGGTGGAAAAGTCTCCGGACTAAAAAAATGCCGCCCTTCGACATCCATGTCATAACGAGAAGTTCGTTCTCGCGGCATAATTGCCATTGTAAAGCACGCGACATCTGTGTCGCGAAGTTCTACAAGTAACACACGAAGGGCGAAAGGGCGGCAGCTAGTAAGGTTTGCGCAAGCTATTCGACTTTTTCCGCTTTTGCAGCTGCATCAGAGTCTTTTTTGATGAGCTTATCGATGATCGTGCGGTTGTCGAGAAGGTCGCTGAGGCTCTGGTCGTGGTGGATTCGCGTGATGACGTTTGCGAACAGGCCTGTGACGTTCGTGGAGATGAACCATTCCTTGTCCTTGAGGTCAGGATGGTAGACGGCGTTCGTTCCGATTACGCGGTAGAAAAGTCCGTCCTTGTATGCCTGGTCGAACAGCTCGACCGCGTTTCCTGTGAAGAACGGGAGCGAGATTGCGGCGATTACTTTTGTTGCGCCCTGCTCCTTGAGGAAGCCCATCGCCTTGAGCAATGTGCCGCCGGTTCCGAGCATGTCGTCTGCGAGGAATGCAACTTTGCCCTTTACGTCGCCGAGGAGCTTGATGCTCTTGATGTTAGTGTTTTTTGCGTCCTGGGTTACGACAGAGTAGTCGCGCTCTTTGTAAATCATTGCGAGCGGAACTTTTAGTCCTGTAGCGTAGAATTTATTTCGGTCGATCGCACCGGTATCAGGAGAGACGACAACGAGGTCTTCTTTGTTCGGGCCGGAAAGGTTTACGACCTTTGAAAGCTCGCGGATGATCTGATATGATGCGTGAAGATTGTCGAGATATGTCGTGTTGAATGCGTTGATGATTTCGCGCGAATGGATGTCGAGGGTGATGACTCGCGTAACGTTCTTCATCTCGTAGATGTGGCAGAGAAGGGCTGCTGTGAGTCCTTCGCGGCTCTTCTTTTTGTGCTGTCGGCTGTACGGGAATGCAGGGAGTACGAGCGTGATTGATTTTGCGCCCGCCTGCTGTACGGCGTCGATTGTGACGAGGAGCGTCATTACGTGGTCGTTTACCGAGAATGTGACCATATTTTTGCCGCCGTTCATCGGGATCGGCTCATGGTTCTCTGCATCCTGGAAGATGTAGATGTCTTTTCCGCGGACGCAGTCAAGCAGCTCGGCTTTGACTTCTCCGTTTGCGAACCATGTGAACTGCGTGTTGATTTTGAATACCGGCGGACGATATTTGTCTGTCGTGCCACGCACTACGAGGTCGGATGTCGCAAGATCATTCCTGAAATTGATGTCTTGGACAAGTTTGTCTTTTTCGAGATTGTAACGTTTTGATATGACATCGCTTTTTAGCGAAAAACGATGTTTATACATGTGGCGCAAATGAGCGATTACTTCATCGGCAAATACTGCGCCGCCTGGACAAGCGACGACACCAAGATTGGTCGGTTCTGAATACGGCATTTAAATCTCCAAAAAATTCGATGTTTTATTTTATCTTTTTAAATGACGGTGGTCAATGTAAGATGAAAAGTTTTGAAATGTCAAAAAATTGGAGTTTTTTGACATTTCTGACAAGAAAGATTTAAAGAAATTCAACTATTTCAAATTCCATGGTATAATAAGCGCGTGAAATTTTACGCAGGCCGAACCCGCCTTTTTGCATTATCCATCGTTTTTCTCACGATTTCCGCGCTTTTCGTTTCATGCGGAAGACCGGCGACGCCGCGCATAACCATTGGAAATGATTTCTACTATTGGGAGTCTACCGCGGAGTCAAACCCTGGCGACGTGATGCGGAACATGCATAATTTCAGGAAGCTTGAGGACAAGTCGGAGCATAACCTGATGCGCACCTTCGGCAAGGGAAAGCATTATGTCTGGATCAAGGCTGATTTTGAGATACCGCCGCAGTTCAAGAACCAGCCGCTCGGTATGGTGATTCCTCACCTCCGCTTCGCAGAGCAGGTCTGGTGCAACGGCACGTTCATCTCTCAGTACGGTGTCTTTCCGCCGCACGAGCAGTCCACTCTGTTCAAGGCGCATTTCTTCAGCTTTCCGCTCAACGTACTGAATCAGGATGGCAAAAATACCGTCCTCATAAAGGTGTTCATTCAGGCGGACAGCGGTATTTCCAGCCATGCTTTCATCCAGCCGACGCGCTTTGCCTATCCGGCGTTCGAGCATTTGAATTTCATGAATTCGCGAATATACATGCTGCTCTTCGGAATCATGTTCTTCACGTTCATCCTGTACTTCAGCCTCTATGCGAACCTAAAGATGTTCAAGGAATTCAGGGAATTCGCGCTGCTCAACCTGTTCAGCTGCTTCTGTCTCTTTTATTTTTTCGCGACGGAAGTTCCTTTGTATACAGCCGGACACATTCCTTTCCTGATCTTCGCTAAGTTCACGCTCTGCATACCTGGATATACGATCGTCTATCTGTCAACTCTGTTCGCCGCTGATTATTGCGGCACGAAGACTCCGTTCCCGCTGAAACTGGCCCGCAACCTGATCTTTGCCGTTCAGGTGATCCCGACTTTCTTTGCGACGAGCTATGATTTTTTGGTGAGGGTTTCTCCGTTCATGATGGTGCTCGTTGCGATTCAGGTGGCGGGCGGAATCTGCGAGCTGGTTATGAACTTCCTCAACAAGGAAGCCCATGGGCGCGCGCTCCAGTTCCTGATAGGTTTCCTGCCGTTTTTGCTCGGCATAATGACCGATGTAACCGTCAGGCTCATAGACAACACTCAGGCATATCCATACTTTACGATTTTCGGCTGGCAGGGAACCATCGTAATCCTTATCGCAATGCTCTCGATCAGGTTTTCGAATCTGTACAGGAGCAATATCCAGCTGACGGAGCACTTGCAGGAAGAGGTCGCCATGAGAACTCACGACCTGCAGGACGCAAACTACGAGCTCTCGCTTTTGAACGAGCGGCTTGAGAAGGACAAGCGGCACTCCGAGATGGATCTTGAGATGGCGTCCGTCGTCCAGAGAAACTTTTTCCCGCATCCGAACAAGCAGTTCCGCGGCTGGGAAATCGGCGTATGCTATTCGCCTGCCGCAAAGGTTTCCGGGGATTTTTACGATTACTACAATTACAATGACAATCTGAACGGAATTTCGCTCTTCGATGTTTCCGGGCATGGTCTTTCTGCAAGCCTTGTCACGATGCTGTCAAAAAACATTATCTCGAGGGTTTTCCAGACGGGATTCAGACGAAAAGAATCTATAGACAGGGTTCTGAACAAAATCAACAACATGATTCTTGCCGAGAAAGGCGACATCGACAACTACATGACAGGAATTCTCTGCCGTTTTGACGATGAGGCTGACGGAAAGTGCCGGGTGGAGCTTGGAAATGCCGGACATCCGTATCCGTTTATGTATAGTCTCGCCGAGGATAAGGTTTATGAGCTGAAAGGGGACGATGGAAATCCTCATTATGGTGCGATCGGTATGAAAGCCATCACCGTCTCGTTCGCGCGCTCAAAGCTTCTTATGGACAAGGGCGACATCCTCTTCCTGTTCACCGACGGAATTTCTGAGGCTTCAAATCCAAGGCAGGCTCAGTTCGGAAGCGAGAGAATCAAAGAAATCTTAAAAGAAAATCATGACAAATCATCGGCAGATATTATTTCCAGCGTGGTCAAGGCTCTTGAGGCGTTTACCGAGGGAAAACCTATTGATGATGATGTCACGCTCATTGTGGCAAAGCGCATTGACGCAAAAGATTTTGTCGGAGAAGAAGAAGTTTATGAAAACGATGATGATATTATCGAGGAGCTAGACGAGGTTTAGGGCATCTGTGAAAACTTGCCCCGCGATCTTTTTAGAGATTTCGACAGGTTTTGACTCTTGAAAATGAGAGAATTAAATCCTGCATTTCCAAAATCACCTCTTTCTGTTATACTTTTCCTATGAGAATGACTTTGATGGGCACTGGCACTAGTCACGGAGTTCCTGTTATTGGTTGTGACTGCGCGGTCTGTACTTCTTCTGATTTTCGTAATAATCGTCTCCGCTGCAGTGCGTTGATCGAGCATTCGAACATGCATATTCTTATCGATGTGGGGCCTGACTTCAGGTTTCAAGCCCTGAAATTTAAGATCTGCCGCCTGGATGCGGTTTTTATTACCCACGCTCATGCCGACCATTTGCACGGAATAGATGATCTTCGCATTTTCAGCCACAAAAATTCTTTTGCCATGAGCCGCGATCGAATGATTTGCGAGAAATATCCGGAGACGGACGGAGAGGGGCTGCCGGTCTACACGAGCGAGCGCACGAAGGGCTATATTCACGAGAGGTTCCCATATATTTTCGTCGACCATGACAAGGGCGGCGGCATTCCGAAACTTCATCTGATCGGTGTCGATAGAAACAATTCCTCAAACCCGCTGGTGCTTTCCTGCAAGGATGATGACATTGAAGTTGTCCCTGTTCCGATGATGCACGGAAACCATCACACGAACGGCTATGTGTTTGCCCATGGTTCCGGCGGCAAGAAATCTGGAATTGCTTATCTTACCGACTGCAATTTCATAAGCGACGACTCAATTGAGGAAGTCAAAAAGGCGGGCGGAACGATCGAGCATCTTGTGATAGATGCCCTGCGCGAAAAGGAGCATTCGAGCCACTGCAACTTTTTGCAGGCTCTTGCTTATGCCGAGCGGATCGGAGCAAAGCACACGTGGTTTACGCACATCACGCACGACATGAGCCATGACGGAATACAAAAGTATATAGAAGCTCATTTGAAGGATTTCCCGAAGCTGGAGAAAATCGTCCGGGATGGCGGAAGCGTTTCTCCTGCATACGACGGATTGATTCTTGAGGCGTGAGGCAGCTTGGCGTGAATCGCTCGTATGGGCCTGCAAAGACGGGGCGGAAAGCCTTTTTTGATTCTTGATTTTGCTTGAGAAAATCGGCGGAATACGAGGGTTTTTGTCTTGACATGGTTCGGATATTTTCGTAAACTATTTGAACTTAATTCGTAATCATTTTTGAGGTAGGTATAAATCATGTCTAGAGTTTGTGATATCTGCGGAAAAGGCTCTCAGTCTGGTAATAGAGTTAGTAAGTCATATAACCACACACGCCACACTTGGAGACCAAACATTATCAAGGTAAAGACAGAAGATTTCGGAAGAACTGAGACTTTGAACGTTTGCACACGCTGCTATCGCTCAGGTTTTGTTACAAAGAAGATTTCTGTTGTTCCGGCAAATGCTGGAGCTACCAAATAATTCAGTTCTGTTGTGATATTTAATAATTTTATATCATAATTTAAATTAATTTTCATATTAATTATTTATTT
>CAMVSS010000012.1 GCA_947170195.1 uncultured Treponema sp.
GTGTCCGTGCTCGTGTCCGTGCTCGTGTCCGTGCTCGTGTCCGTGCTCGTGTCCGTGCTCGTGTCCGCATTCGCAGTGAATGTGAGATCCTAAATTATGTTCGTGTTCATGTGTATGTTCTTCGTGCTTCATAATAGTCTCCTTAAAAAACTCCGCGTTAGCGGCGTCTGGTTTGAGCAGTGGCGTTATCGTGCTCGTTTAGCTTTTTGTTTCCGGCTATTCCTGTATATGCTCTAGACCCATATTCAGGATCTTTGTTACATGGTCGTCGCTGAGAGCGTAGATGAGTGATTTTCCCTCTCGTCGGTAGCGTACCAGTCCGTTTGTCTTGAGAACCCGCAGCTGGTGGCTGATTGCGCTTTGCGTCATGTCGAGTACGTCGGCAAGTTCTCCTACAGAAAGTTCCCGGCCCAACAGGGCAAAAAGAATCTTAATGCGCGTTGAGTCGCCAAAAATCTTGAAAAGCTCGGCAAGATCAAACAGCAGATCCTCGTCGGGCATGTTGAAAGTTTCGTCCATATCAGAATCCTTGAAACGATATATTCTTGAATATATGAATAATCGTTCATATGTTTTTATGATAGGACTGTTGGAATGGATTGTCAAGGAGAAATTTTATCTACAATGCGCGGTTGTTTCGTGCTATAATATGGGCGGAATTGGAGTGTGGCTTATGAATATCAAGGGTGTTATAAAAAAAGAGTCGGAGGATTTTATTAAGTGGGATCCGAAGTATAAAATCGGGATTCCGGTGATTGACGGTCAGCACGAGCACCTTGTTAATCTTTGCAATGACTTTTATCAGAGCCTCCTGAAAAACAATGGAAAGGAAGACTACCACTCGTTAGTAAAAGAGACTTTGGAAAAGTGCCTGAATTATGCGGCTACCCATTTTAAGGAAGAGGAACGGCTGATGATAGCTTCTAATTTTAGCGGCTATAAATCGCACAAAGCCAGCCATGATACTTTCACAAAAAAGTGCGAAGTTACATACGCAAATATAGACAACTTGCCGGCAAGCGAGGCGATAAAATTCGCGCACTTCTTGTATGACTGGATTCAGAATCATATTGCGCATGAAGACAGGCTCTATTTGCCAACTCTTGTGGAATTTCTGAAGAAAAATCAAAGGAGCTAAAAAGTCACCCGTGAATTTTCGTACCAAGCATCCATAAAAGGCCTTTAGGAGATAAAAATAACTAACGGTAGGTTGTTAAACTTTCAAAAATCATCTTTTTCAGATAAAGAAAAACTAACCAACGATAGCAAATATGGAAAACATCAATACAAATCTTTCTTCGCTTTTCTCTTTTTGGAAAGACCTTTCCCCATCCCAGGCATCTTACCTCGAAAAATCTGCGCGCACAGAAGTCTTTTCATCAGGCAAGCTGATTCACCGCTCGTCGGGCGACTGTCAGGGCGTAATGGCTGTTCTTTCGGGAATGCTCCGCGTCTATTGCGTTTCAGAAGAAGGCCGTGAAGTCACTCTCTACCGTGTGGAAAAAGGCGATGTGTGCATTTTATCGGCATCATGCCTCATGGATTCGATTGTCTTTGATGTGGTGATAGAACCTGTCGGCGAAACAAAAGTCTGCATTTTGCCGTCCGCATCGCTCCACAAAATCGAAGAAGAAAATCCCCTGGTCAGCCTGTACATCTACAAAAACGCGACCGAAAAATTCTCCGAAGTTTTATGGACAATCCAGCAACTCCTGTTCATGAAAATCGACCAGCGCCTCAGTGCCGCCCTGTACGACGAAATGCTCCGCCAGAAAAGCACCGTCCTCACAATCACGCACGAAGACCTTGCCAAACAAATCGGCAGCGTCCGCGAAGTAGTCACAAAAACACTCAAATACCTAGCCGAAGAAGGAATCGTCTCCCTCGGCCGCGGAAAGATTGAAGTGCTGGATAAAGGAAAGCTGTTAAAGTAGAGCGACAAAAACTAACACCAAGAACAAAGGGCGTTCCCCGACACAAGTGTCGGGTCGGGCTTTTCGCGGTTCCGCTATCGCTCCATTGCCTTCGGCAACTAACGCCGCTACAATCCCTAACGCAGATGTCCACACATACGATTTGCTGCACACGTCGCGTGAGCGACGAGTTAAATAATTTCCTATATGCAAACGAGCAAAGCTCGTAAGCGCATGTTATGCTTTATTTTCAATCAACTCATAATATCTTGAAGGCGTAAAAATCAACGGCTTATCGATTTTTATATCTTCAAAATCCTTGTCTCCGGTAAGAAGAATATCTGCATCGGATAAAATTGCAGAAACAAGAACAGGTAAATCCTTTATGTCCCGAATTTTAGGATATTTTTTTTCGTCAATCTTTTCAGGGCTCTTAAACTCTTCAAAATTTATTCCGTCAAAAAATATTGTAAGCTGATTCATTTTTGATGGAAATTTCTTTTCGAAAACTTCAGTATATTCTTCTTTTGTATACGACGAAACTATTACAGTATGTTTTTCAAGAATATGGGAGAATACTTTTGCAACTTTTACATCTGGAAAAAGCATCGCTGAGATTATGATATTTGTATCTACAAAAAATCTCACTTTGATTTCCTTAATTCTTTTATGTAGGCAACTACATCATCTTCTGTCTGGAAACCTGCTTTTTCTGCTTCCCCCTGCATTTGAGTCTGAACATTTGATAAAGTGATTTGAGATGCATTTGTGATATAAACTTTCCCTTTGCTTTCTTCAAAAAATACCTTATCACCAGTTTTAAGCTGAAGCAAATTTCTTATCATGAGTGGAATGGTAATCTGACCTTTTGATGTTACTTTTGCGAGTTCCATAAAACACCTCCTTACTTTCCTTACTTTCAACTATATATCGGCACTTTTACGCTGTCAACTGTTCCAGTTGTTGTTTACCTAAGTCCTTCTCGACTCCTTGAAATGGCTTCGATATGCATTACACCTTTGCATTTCTTCTCCCCGTTAGGTAACTTCGTCACATACAACTTTTATCAGTTATGTTAAGCTTTCCTAAAGATGCGATTGTGTCGGGGGTACTTATGACAAAAAAATATGCTTGCGTTGATGATAAGCGGTGCGTTGCTTGCGGAGCTTGTACGAATGTTTGTCCGCGAGGGGCGATTTCTGTGTTCCGGGGATGCTATGCGAAAGTCGATTCGGAGATTTGTGTCGGATGCGGTTTGTGTGCTAAGGCTTGCCCGGTCGGGTGTATCTCTGTTTTGAATCGGGAGGAAACTAATGGCTAAGGCTAAAAAATGGTATCAATATTTGTGGATCTGGTCGATTCTTTACTTTGCGCTGGGATTTTTCAACATTCTTTTTGCCTGGCTCGGCATGATTGACTTTTTGCTTCCGCTTGGTTTTGCGATTTTCGGCGGGAATAAGTTGTTCTGCAACTCTCTGTGCGGGCGCGGGCAACTTTTTAATGTGCTAGGGTCAAAACTCCGGCTTTCTCGCAACAAGACGACTCCGCGCGCGCTTTCTTCAAAATGGTTCCGCTACGGATTTCTGGTTTTCTTCCTTACGATGTTCGGCAACATGGTTTTCCAGACTTACCTTGTGGCAAGCGGGGCGGCCAATCTTCGGCAGGCGGTCAAACTCTTCTGGACTTTCCGCGTTCCGTGGAAGTGGGCGTACAATCCTGCGCTTTTGGGAGACAGTCTTGCGTGGGTGGCTCAGTTCAGCTACGGTTTCTATAGTCTGATGCTGACTTCCACTCTGATTGGGCTTATCGTGATGGTTTTGTACAAGCCGCGTTCCTGGTGCACTTTCTGTCCGATGGGCTGCATGACTCAGGGAATTTGTAAAATCAAAGCTTCGAATCTAAAATAGAATAAAAGGAATACGAGTATGACAATTCAGGAAAGAGCTGAAAAATCCGCAGAATACAAACTTTCGGGAGAATACAATTGCTGTCAGGCTGTCGCAAAGGCATTGGCTGACACGATGAGCGTTGACGAGGCCACTTTGCAGAAACTAGCCGCAGGTTTTGCTGCCGGCATGGGAACAATGGAAGCGACTTGTGGTGCTCTCGTTGGTGCGAACTTGATTCTCGGGTTGCGCACAGATGGAAACGGTACTGTCCGCCTGAGCCGCAACCTGCTCGGAAAATTCAAGGAGAAATGCGGGGCTGTAACCTGCAAGGATTTGAAGGGTGTCGGCACAGGAAAAGTTCTCTGCGAGTGTGACGATTGCTGCCGTAACGCGGTGAAATCGCTTGGAGAAATCCTCGGGGAGTAGGAATCTTCCTGTTTAATTTTATCTGCCACACGGATTCGATTAAAAATCAGTGTGGCATTTTTTTATTATTTTTTCTTTACAGGAATCCAGATTTCACTTTTGTAGTTGTCCGCGGAATTGTCGCCATCTGTGTAATACTCGATGTTTGCGCCAAGCGCGATCTCCCATTCTGTATTTCCCGGAAGCCACTCTCTGAATATTTTTGTGTTCAGCGATTGAAGGGCTCCTGGAAGTGGTCCTCTGCTCACGAATTTTGCCCATGTTGCTTTTGGGAATGTGTAAAGTTTCATGCCGTCCGGAACCTTGTCTCCGTCGTAGCGTCCTGCAATCATATATCGGAAATTTTCTGTCTGATTGTCGTCTATGCAAACTCCGAACGTGCCGATTTTGTTCTTTCGGATTGCCTCGCCAATTTTGTCATCTGCATTTTTGTTCTGCATGGCTTTCTGAAGATATTTCTCGGAAATTTCGTTCCAGAATTTTGGAATTTCTGAGTATCCGCGGTCGAAATTGATTTCCCTTTCAAAGCCGATGACAGTAAATTCATTTTCTTCTTCAATCCTGTAATCCATTCTGTTGCCTCCTTGGATTGTTATGGAAATTGCAAGCGGAAGAAAAGTTTTGATTTTGTGCGGTTCGTTTTTCAGCTGGAGCGGAGAAACACCGTGGAAGCGCGTGAATGCTTTTGAGAAACTTTCGGGAGTGTCGTAGCCGAATTTGTATGCGACGTCTATCACTTTGCAGCCCTTAAGAATATCAAGTGCAGAAAGGTAGAGCCGTCTGTTCCTGACATATTCAGCCATCGAAAATCCTGTCATCAGGGAGAATCCTTTCTGGAGATAGAACTGCGAGATTCCGACCTGCCTTGCGATTTTCGAAAAATCAAGACTGTCATTGCTGACTGCGGATTCCGCGGATTCTGAGTCCAAAATCGTCTTTTCTAAGATGTCGATTGTTTTTCGTATGCTTTCAAGCCATTCCATTTGATTTCCTTCCTCGTTTGTTAGCAAACTGTTAGCATTTTATATGCAGACGAAAAAGCATTCCTGTCATTTTGTGCAAAAATTTGTCCGCCTGACAGAGAAGGAAAAAATCGTTTCTGATTTTTATTCTTCAGATGCCCAATTTTTTGCTTTTTCAACAGCGCGGAGCCATCCGTTGTAGAGAGAATTCCGCATTTCCTTTGGCATGGAAGGGATAAAAATATGATCGGTTTCATGAATCTGAAGAATTTCTTCTTTGTCTTTCCAGAATCCTGTGGCTAAACCGGCGAGGTATGCAGCTCCTAAAGCTGTTGTCTCGACGTTTTTTGGGCGAATTACCTGACAATTTAGAATGTCTGACTGAAATTGCATCATAATGTTGCTGACGCATGCGCCACCATCCACATTTAGCGATTGTATTTCACAACCGGAATCATTTTTCATAGTTTCGAGAACGTCCCGAACTTCATAGGCAATGCCTTCAAGCGCCGCCCTGCAGATATGAGCTTTTTTTACGCCGCGCGTTAATCCGACAATTGTTCCGCGGGCATACATATCCCAATATGGTGTTCCGAGACCTACGAATGCAGGCACCAGATATGCTCCGTTTGTGTCGGGAACGCTTTCTGCAAGCCGGTCAACCTCTGAAGCTGTCGAAATCAATTCAAGTTCGTCGCGCAACCATTTTATGACGGCGCCACCAATAAAAACGCTGCCTTCCAGCGCATATTGAATTTTGCCTTTTATTCCAAGGGCGATGGTTGTCAGCAGCTTTTTAGATGGAACCGGTTCGCTTCCTGTGTTCATCAGCATGAAACAGCCGGTTCCGTAGGTGTTTTTTGCTTCTCCTTTTTGGAAGCATCCCTGGCCGAAAAGTGCCGACTGCTGGTCTCCGATTGCGCTTGCGATGGGTGCTGTAAAACCGCAGATGCCGGGATCCGTGTTGCAATAAATCATGCTTGAATCTTTGACCTCCGGCAAAATGCAGCGAGGAATGTTAAGCAGTTTTAGAAGTTCGTCATCCCACTGCATTTTGTAAATGTTATAAAGCATTGTTCGGCTCGCGTTTGTAACGTCCGTGACATGGCATTTTCCGCCGGAAAGTTTCCAGATGAGCCAGGAATCGATCGTTCCTGCAAGAATTTCACCGTTTTCGGCTCGTTTTCGTATTCCAGGGAGCGTATCAAGAATCCATTTAATTTTTGTTCCTGAAAAATATGCGTCGACGAGCAACCCTGTTTTGCGTCGGATAGTATCTTCATAACCATCTTTTTTTAGCTGTTCGCAGAAAGCGGCTGTGCGCCGGCATTGCCAGACTATTGCGTGATAAACGGGTTTGCCGGTTTTCTTGTCCCAGAGAACTACGGTTTCGCGCTGGTTGGTTATTCCGATTGCTGCTATTTCGTTCATGTTTATGCCGGTGTCAATGATTACTGATTGCAGTACACCGAGCTGGCTTTTGAAAAGTTCTTCTGCATCGTGCTCGACCCAGCCCGGCTGAGGGTAATATTGAGGGAATTCTTTTTGTGCCGTTCCTATTGTGTGAGCATTTTTGTCATATACAACTGCCCGTGAGGATGTTGTTCCTTGATCAAGGGAAATGATGTATTTCTTTTCGTTGGATGTTTTTTTCATATTTTTGATTTTAGCATACTTTTTGACAGACTTGAAAAATTCCTCACCTTTTTTGTTTTAGTTAGATTATTGAAAGACTTTGAAAAACTTTTTAAGATACTCTGAATTTTGCAAAGAAATCCAAAAGTTAAAAAGAGGTCTTTATGAAAATAACTACTATTCTGTATAGGGAGGGGGGCTTGCGGTAGCTCTTGCCCTCGGTTTGTTTACATCGTGTTCTGATGTAAGTGAAAGCGGCATCACAAATTACGCTGCCCTCGCATTGCTGAGCCAGAGTGGTGGAAGCGGCACAGGTGCCAGAATTGCAAGAGGAACTGTCTCAATAGGCGGAGTAAGCCTTGAAAAGACCACCGAAGTGTACGTACTTGAAAATACTGCGACAATAAACGGAAGTGGCAGTGCGGGTGTTTTCATTGGAAATAGAAACGTTACGCTTTCTCCGTTTATCATGGGTAAGTACGAGGTTACGCAGGAACTTTACGAAAAGGTTATGACGAACCAGAAAGTGACTGTGAGCGGAACGGAATATACATTGTCCGCAACACCTTCAGTGTTCAGTGATGGCAGTTCAATTGCGGCAGGCGAGACACAGAATCTTCGCCCTGTAGAAAATGTATCATGGTACGATGCGGTGTATTTCTGCAATGCTTTGAGCGAAAAACTTGGACTCACAAAAGCATATACGATTACAGTTACAACTGTAGACTCAGACAATCATATTACTGCTGCCACAGTAACTCCTGTAGCCGGTGTGAACGGCTACCGCCTGCCTACAGAAGCGGAGTGGGAGTTTGCTGCCCGCGGAGGAGACCCGAATGCTGCTGCATGGAACTACACTTACAGCGGAACTAGCGACGACTTAGGTTCTTTCGGATGGTATTCAGATAATAGTGACCTTAAGACTCACGAAGCCGGCAAAAAGAACGCAAACTCGCTCGGACTTTATGACATGAGCGGAAACGTATGTGAATGGTGCTACGACTGGTCCGGCTCAATCAGCACAGGAACTGCGACCGACCCTACTGGGGCTTCTTCCGGCTCCATCCGCGTTCTACGTGGCGGCAGTTGGGACCTCAACGCCAACAGCGCGTCGGTTTCTGTCCGGCTCGACATAACGTCGGGTTACCGGGGCAACCTCCTGGGCTTGCGCGTGGTTCGCTCCGCTTTGTAACACCCTTAAAAAAGCCTTCTGCAAGGCAAAGGGAGCGGGCGGTAGCCGCGACCTTGCATTGCAGAAGGGAAAAATATATGTCAAAAAAGATTTTCAATCCCGCTTTATATAGGCGGGATTTTTTTTGTGCCGGTCAGTTTCGCTCTTATAGTGATTTTCTCAGTTTTGTGCTATCATCCTTTCAAAAAATATAGGAATCTGTGTGTTATAAAATGACAAAAGAAGAATTCGTAAAGGCATCAAAAAATTTTGTTAAGTATTATTGTGGAATCAAACTTCCGATAGAAGAAAATTCTCTAATTGAAAGAGAAGACTGCAATTATTTCTTTTACTATGAGTTTCCTTCTGAATATGTAGATAATGATGATAACGATGTGGAATGTACATTCTGGTACTCTGTTTCAAACTACAAAGACCGGCGACCTGAAGATGGAATTGAATTTGCCACAGGAATTGACGGGCGTTCAGGAGATCATTTCTTTATAAGCAGCAGGGACTGGCAGGAAGAAAAATCTAATCGTCAATGAGCTGAATCATGAATATACTTTCTATAAATGGTCTATCCAAAATGGGGCGCGAGGCTCCGCTGTTCCGTGACGTTACTTTCGGCTTGAACGAGGGTGACAAGGCTGCGATTATCGGTCGCAACGGCACGGGAAAATCAACTCTTCTCAATGTGATTGCGGGCGTTTTGCCGGCCGATGACGGTCAGGTCATTATAAACAAACTATCGGGAGTTAGTTATCTTCCGCAGAATCCTGAATTTGACGGAAAAAATACAATCCGTGAGCATATTTTCAAATCGGAAAGCCCGAAACTCAAAATCATCAACGAATACGAATCCCTCTGTGAGAAAATGGCTGACGGACTAACTAACGGTCAGCAGTTACGATTTGACGAACTCACGCTTGAAATGGATAAGGGCGGCCTCTGGAACTACGAAAGCCAGATTCGCTCGATTCTCGGCACGCTCGGCATCAATGACCTTGAGCGCAAGATGAGCGAACTTTCCGGCGGTATGGTCAAAAAAGTCGCTCTCGCACAAGTTCTTGTTGAGGACACAAAGCTTCTCCTGCTCGACGAGCCGACCAACCATCTCGACATTCAGACGATCTACTGGCTGCAGAATTATCTTCACGACACGCAGCGCACGGTCCTCATGGTCACTCACGACCGATACTTTTTGGACGCGGTTTGTAACAACATCTACGAACTTTTCCGGCACTCGCTCAAGCTTTATCAGGGCAATTATTCGACCTACCTCGAAAAAAAGGAAGTTGAGGCCGAAATCGAAGAAAACACCGAGCGTCGCATTGAAAGCGTGCTCCGTTTTGAGCGTGACTGGCTCCGTCGCGGTCCGTGTGCGCGCGGAACGAAAGCAAAGGCACGAATTCAGCGCGACATGCAGCTGATTAACCGCGAAAAATTCGCCAAAGACAAAGGCTTTCAGTTTGAGGTGGCGGGCCGTCGTCTGGGCGGAAAGATTCTCGAACTTCACGGCATCAGCAAGAATTTCTTGAAAACTTCAGATGCAGCCCCGGTTCTCCGAGATTTTTCCTACACTTTCAGCAAAGGAGAAAAAATCGGCATTTTCGGCGGAAACGGCTCTGGAAAATCTACGCTTTTGAACATCATCACCGGGCTGATTCCGCCTGATTCGGGAAGCATCGTCAAGGGCGAAAACACTTTCTTCGGCTACTACCAGCAGAATCCGGTCTTCAAGGATTTGAGCCTGACTGTGCTCGAATACATCAAAGAGGCAGCCGATGTCGTTCAGATGAACAACGGCAAGACATTGAGCGCATCGCTCTTTCTGAAGGAATTCGGCTTTGAAGGAAAAATCCAACATTCCATGCTTTCGACATTGAGCGGCGGCGAGAGGAAGCGTGTTTTCCTCGTGCGACTTTTGATTTCCAATCCGAATTTTTTGATTCTCGATGAACCGACCAACGACTTTGACATCTTTACGATGAATATCCTCGAAGAATTCCTGCTTAATTACAAAGGTTGCCTACTCATCGTTAGTCACGACCGCTATTTCATGGACAAAATCGCCGACACGATGTTCATCATGGAAGAAGACGGCTCGGTTTCGGGCTTTGTCGGCAAGTGCAGCGAATATCTGGATTATCTTGACGAGAAAAAATCTGAAGCAGAACAGAATAAACAAACTAACGGTAGTTCTAAAAAGAAAGATTCCGAAGCCAAATCGGGGGATATTAGGGGGAACGGTTCAGGCACAGCCTTCACCGAGACTCGCTCAAAACCTGTCTCACAGGTTTTGTCGGCTAACGCCGTCGCTCCCTACCTCGCAGAGGGGGTAGCGGAAAACGGGAGCGCAGCGGACGGTTGTAGCGAGGGGGAGACTTCCCCCACAAAAACCGAAAAAAAGCGCAAAAAGACTTTCAAAGAGCAGCGTGAGTTTGAATCCCTCGAAGCGGAAATCATGGAGCTTGAGGAAAAGAAATCTGAGCTTGAAGAGCAGATGACATCTTCCGATTTTGCTGTCGTTCAAAAAGCCGGCGAAGAGTACAAAGTCGTTGAAGAAAAACTCACTGCCGATTACGCCCGCTGGGAAGAGCTTGCGGATTTGGGATAAATTATGGAAGAGATAATACTGTTTGCCGCATGTCTTTTTTCGTTTGCGGCTGTCGTCATCTCGCTTATGTTTTTTCTCAGGTTTAAAAAGAGTTTTTTCCTGCATGTTCTTCTTATTTTGCTTTCGTTCTTTTTTATCAGCGCGAATTCTCTTTTTGCAATTCTTCATGCGCCTATTTCTGACAGAACATTGCTTTGCGTTGTCGGGGTGATTCTCTCGCTTTGTTTTTCCACAGGGATTATCTCTCTTGCTTTTGATTTGACACACATAAAACCTTCAAACGCTGTTGTTTTCGCTTATCCTGTTGCGGTTTTCATTTTTGGTTTTGTCAGTATTTTTGTTCAGGAAATAGCAAATCCGGGATTTCTTTTGAATGTTTTTGGCATCTGGATTCCGTCGCTTTTTTCTATTGTATTTGTGCTTGTCTTTAGAAAACGGGTCAACACGGATATTTTTAGAAAAGCTAAATGGATTTTCGTAATTCTTGCCGTCCTGAATTTTGCAGTCTCGTTTGTCGTTCACAATGCGCCGTTTGTGTTCATCATCTTTGTATCTGTTCTGGTGTATCACATCTTTTATCCATGGGAGGGAATTTCGCCGTCAATTCATATTTGCAGTTCGAAAATTATCCTTCGATAACAGGACTTGTCGCGCTCGGTTTTTGCAGTGCGTTCAAATATGAGGTAAATGACCGGAATTCGTTTTTGTTTTCGGCTGCGGTTCCGCTAGTTGCGTATGGGGTTCGTCCTTCTTATGCGGGATGCGATGCTCTGCTGATGAAATATGCAGAAGAGGATTTCATGAAGATACTCACGGTTGGTGAAGTATTGAGCGTTCATAATTATCAGAGCATTCAGTTTTCGTGTGAATATCAGTTAAGGGCGGCAAAACATTTTTCTGTCGGACTCGGTGGTGCGATTGAATATATAAGGATAGATGCTCCGAAAGGCCGTCCGTTTTATATGTTTGACGGCAGTATAAAAACTGTTGCTTGCGTGAAATTTTAAGGAAGGTAGGTTTATGAAAAAATTTTGTCTTTTGATTTTGCTGATGACGTCATTTTTAACTTTTCAAGGTTGCTCTTTTTTGTTTGGCGAGGATGAGAGTGAGGATTATGTTTCGATGTTTAATTTTCTTTGGAAGGATTTTGACGAAACATACGCTCTTTTTGATGTGCGAGGGGTGGATTGGAATGTTCAATATGCGAAAGTCCGACCTCTGGTCACAAACAATATGACCGATTTGGAATTTTTGGCGGCATTAAAAGCATTGCTTTATCCTCTGAAAGATTCTCATGTGTATGTAAAAAGTACTGTCGGAAGTTTAAATTCTGGAGAGGGCAATGCAGAACTGGATGTATTTTCTCTTGAAAAAGTTTGTGAGAGTTATGTCGCATCTCCTTTGAAGTGTGGAAACAATATAATAACTTTCGGGCGGATAAAATCTGATGACAAAATCGGCTATATTCACATCGCTTCGTTTTCAAACGGTCTGACTGGTATAAATCAGAAACAGGACTGGGCTTCTGACATAGATATTGCGTTGGCTGCGTTGCAAGACACGAAATGCCTGATTCTTGATGTGCGTGGAAACAGAGGTGGCCTGACGGGAAATGTTACGCGGATATCCGGGCGGTTCTGTATGGTGAACAAGACTTATGCGCTTTCAAGGACAAAAAATGGCAGCGGAAGAAATGATTTTGGAAAGGCTGTGGAGCTTGAAATAAGGAAAAACGGAAAGTGGCAGTACACGAAGCCGGTTTTTCTTCTGACAAACGCCCAGACAATGAGCGCGGGTGAAGAATTTACTATGGCGCTCGCTTCCCAGCCTCATGTGACGCAGATAGGAAACCATACCTGCGGAGTTTTTTCGCTTGCCCTTGAGCGATGCATGGCAAACGGCTGGCGGTACTCGGTCTCCGTCCAGAAAGTGACTTTCCCAGACGGTACGACTCCAGAAGGCAAAGGAATAGTTCCGAATAGCGAGAATTTGATTGTGAACTCGTCGGCGGATGAAGATGCGCAGCTGCTTCGGGCGATTGAGAAATGCGGGGAATGTTAGTTTTCCGGAAGCGGAAAATCTTAGTCGGTCAGGGAGTAGATGACGGTCGTTACGACTCGGACTTTCTTGCGGTTCTCAAGACCGATGGCGGCGTCTTCTATGCTGAACAGTCCTTGTGATGCCGTGACGATTTTACCGACTTTGCTGTGGCTGTCACGTGCGAATTGTTCTGCGGCTTCCCTGGCATTTTCGGTTGCTTGAGCGATCATTTCGGGTTTGATGGCATTCAGCCCGTTGAATTCATATGAAACTTTTGTGTCGTAATCTGAGGTGACTGAGATTCCTTTTCCTATCAGCTGAAGGGTGTCTCCTGCCGCGGCCTTTATTTTTTCGATTTTTCCGCTGCGTATCAGGACGGTCTGCTTTGCGACGTAGTTGAAGCTTCTTCTTGTCGCATCCATATACATGTTCACTGTGACATCTGTGATTTCCGGGGAGAGCACGGTGTAGTCGCTCTCATCGATGTCGTGCGCCTTTAGGAATGCGCGGACTATTTCGGTTTTTGAGACGATTTCTTTCTGAAGGGCAGGAAGGTCGTTTCCTCCGATGGAAAATGATAATCTCCACACTGCCATATCTGCGTCAACTTCGCGTTCTGCGAGTCCCCTGACGCTGACCGTGCGGTTCTGATGCATGATTTTTGTGAATCCGTATGAAAGAATTACGCTGCTTATAATGACGGCGAGCGAAATGACTATTTCTGAAGGAAGTTTTTTCTGCATGAAGTACCCCCAATTTTTCAATTTTTAATAGATATGATACAACAAATTTGCGTAAAAATTCCTTTAATTTTGACTTTCTGCATGATAAAATTAGAAAATATGGATTCGATTCTTACTTCTGCAGGAAAGCCTCTTGAAAACGGCACGCTTGTTGCCGATGACGGTGTATATTTTTGTATTTTCAGCCGTAATGCAACGAAGGTCTTTCTGGAGCTTTTCGATTCTCCGCAGTCTTCTGAGCCATATCATACAATCGAATTAGATTCAAAAATAAATAAAACGGGTGATTTTTGGCATGTCTTTGTTCAGGGATTAAAACCCGGTGCTTTGTATCTCTACCGCGCCGATGGTCCTTACAGGCCTGAGCGTGGCAATCGTTTTGATAATACGGAATATCTTTTTGATCCGCGCGCAAAAGCTTTTACGCAAGGTTCTGTTTTCAGGTATTTGATGCCTGGTAAGCGCAAGAATTTGGCGCGGATGCCTAAGTGTGTTGTCGTTGATAACGACAGTTATGACTGGGGAGATGATAAGCCTCTCTCAATTCCTCTTGAGCGTTCCGTGATTTATGAAATGCACGTAAAAGGATTTACAGCTTCTCCAACTTCAAAAGTCAAAAATCCTGGAACGTATAGGGGCGTGATAGAAAAGATTCCTTATCTTCAGTCCCTTGGAATCAGTGCGGTTGAGCTTCTTCCAATAATGGAATTTGATGAATATGAGAATTCCAATGAAAATCCGCGAACCGGTGCCAGATTAAAAAATTACTGGGGATACAGCACAATCGGTTTTTTTGCTCCGAAATGTGAATATGCCAGCGATAAAACGCCTGGTGCTTGCGTAAATGAATTCAAGGATATGGTAAAAGCCTTTCACAACGTCGGAATAGAAGTAATCCTCGATGTCGTTTTTAACCATACTGCGGAAGGTAATGAGCGTGGCGTAATGTTAAATTTCCGTGGACTTGATAATCAGATTTTCTATCACCTTGTAAAAGACCAAAAACAATACTACATGAATTTTTCTGGCTGCGGTAATGCGGTGAATGCAAATCATCCGGTGGTTCAGGATTTCATAATAAACTGTCTGCGATATTGGGTTACGGAAATGCATGTGGACGGTTTCAGATTTGATCTTGCCGGTGAATTGACTCGTGATGAGAAGGGCATTGTTTCTTTGGATGCACCTTTGACAAAGCGAATTTCAGAAGATTCAATTCTTCGGAATACAAAGATCATTGCCGAGCCGTGGGATTGTGACGGATGCTATCTTATGGGCAATTTTCCTGGCGGTCGATGGTGCGAGTGGAACGACCGGTATCGTGACGGAATCAGAAAATTTATTCGCGGTGATGAATATACTTCTACGGAAGCTGCGACAAGAATTGCTGGTTCGAGCGATTTGTTTTCGCCGAGCAAGCGTGGGCCGATTCATTCCATAAATTTCATTGATGCGCACGATGGCTTTACGATGGCCGATTTGGTTACGTATAACTACAAGCACAATGACGATAACGGCGAGGAAAACCGCGATGGAACTGACAATAACTTGAGTTACAATTATGGTTATGAAGGTGCTGTCGTTAACCCAAAAATCGAGCTGAAACGCGGCAGAAAAATGCGGAATTTCTTTGTAACGCTTTTTGTTTCTCAGGGAGTTCCGATGTTTGTTGCCGGAGATGAGGTTTGCAGAACTCAAAACGGAAACAACAACGCATATTGTCAGGACAACGAAATCTCTTGGTTCAATTGGGATAACGTTAAGAACAATGCGAGAATGCTGGAATTTGTTCAAAAGCTGATCGCGATACGAAATCAGCATCCGATTTTTCAGCGTCGATTTTTCTTTGGCGGAGCTTCAACAAGTCAGTTCAACAATCCGCCGGATATAACTTGGTTTGATCCGGAAGGAAAAATGCCTGACTGGAAAAAGTTAAATCGTTATCTTGCGTTCCGATTAGGAGGTAGGGCAACAGGTCTTGCAAAAGAAGACAATGATTTCTTTATCGCCATGAATATGGATATCCATGACATGACGATAACGATTCCAATGCCTTCTGAGGGTCGAAAATGGTATAGGTTGATTGATACGTCAATCGAAAATAGAACCAATGTTCTTCTTGCACCGCAGGCGGAAACTTTGAATTCGCAGGAACATTATGTGATTCTTGCCAATTCAATTTTGGTTCTTTTGGGAAAGTAAGTAATTTTCTGAGGTCTTGGAAATCGGGCTTCCAGATTATTATAAATGGCACCTCGAAAAACTCGCCGCTTTTTCGAATGTGCTGCCGAGTTCTAACTCTTGAAAATAGCAAGAG
Source organism: uncultured Treponema sp. (assembly GCA_947170195.1). Taxonomy (GTDB): domain Bacteria; phylum Spirochaetota; class Spirochaetia; order Treponematales; family Treponemataceae; genus Treponema_D. The sequence continues at coordinate 15,717 of CAMVSS010000012.1, forward strand.
TTAGAACGTCGCATTTTCAGAGTTACTTCGAAAAACTGAAGTTTTTCTAAGTTCCATAAAAAAAGTAGCAACGCCGCTAACGCGGTTTTTAAAGGAGAAGATGTATGAAATTTGATGCAGAGAAATTCAGAGAAAATCTTTCAGCTCGATTGCGCCGTCAGTATGGAAAAGATATTTCTCAGGCAAACAGCCATGATTTGTTTGATGCTGTTTCGGCTTCCGTTCAGGAAATTATCATGCCTGCATGGATGGCTACAAGAAATCAATACGAAAAGACACCGACAAAGCAGCTGTATTATTTGTCGGCTGAGTTCTTGATGGGCCGTGCTCTCAGCAACAACCTTATCAACCTCGGAATTAAAGACGAGGTTATAAAAGTTCTCAATGACATGAATATCAACTTCAATCTTATTGAAGATGAGGAGCCTGATGCAGGACTTGGAAACGGAGGTCTCGGTCGTTTGGCAGCCTGCTTCCTCGATTCTCTGGCAACTCTTGATTATCCTGGCCACGGTTATGGAATTCGCTACGAGTACGGAATGTTCGAGCAGAGAATTGAGAACGGATATCAGGTCGAATATCCTGACAACTGGCTCAAGCACCGCGATCCGTGGGAAGTAAAGCGTTCTGACCTTGCTGTTACTGTAAAATTCGGTGGTGAAATCAAATACGGAAAAACCCCGGATGGACAGGACAGATTCTTCCTCGAGAATGCTGAGGAAGTTATTGCGACACCTTATGACATGCCGATCGTCGGATATGACACAAACACGGTAAACACGCTGCGACTTTGGCAGGCTTCTTCTCCTGATGGATTTGATCTCCAGCTGTTCAATGACATGCGATATAACGAGGCTGTTTTCAAGCAGAATGAGGCAGAGAACGTAAGCCGAGTTTTGTATCCTAATGATAGCGGTCCTCAGGGAAAGGCACTCCGACTCAAGCAGCAGTATTTCTTCTGTTCGGCTTCTTTGCAGGATTTGGTACATCACTTTGTATCAAATCACGGAACTGATTTTTCTAAGTTCCCGGAACTGCACGTCATTCAGCTCAATGACACTCACCCTGTAGTAGCAATTCCTGAATTGATGCGAATCCTTATGGATGATTATGGAATGGGCTGGAACGATGCTTGGACAATCGTTACAAAAACTTTTGCTTACACGAACCATACAATCTTGGCTGAAGCCCTCGAAAAATGGGATATCGGTATTTTCCAGAGCTTGCTGCCGCGTATTTATCAGATTGTCGAGGAAATCAACCGCCGCTTTATCATCGAGCTTCGTTCAAAGTTTTCTGATGATTACGACAAGCAGAACAGAATGTCTATCATCCACAACGGAAAGATTTACATGGCATGGCTCGCAATTCATGCCGGTTTCAGCGTAAACGGCGTTGCGGCTCTTCATACGGAGCTTCTTAAGAACGTTGAGCTTAAAGATTGGTACGAATTGTATCCTGAGAAGTTCAACAATAAGACGAACGGTATTACTCAGCGACGCTGGCTTAAAAACTCAAACCCGGAACTTTCTGACTTCATCACGAAGAGAATCGGTTCTGGTTGGGAAAAGGATCTCCTGAAGCTCAAGGAACTCGAAAAATTTGCTGATGACGATGCTTCCCTTGAAGAGCTTATGGCTATCAAACGCCACAACAAGGAGCAGCTCGTTGAATATCTCAAGCACAAACAGAATGTTTTCCTCGAGCCGGATTCAATTTTCGACGTTCAGGTAAAGCGTCTGCATGAATACAAGAGACAGCTTTTGAACATTCTCCATATCATGTATCTGTACAACAGAATCATTGAAGATCCTGGTTTCAATCCTCCGCCGAGAACGTTTATCTTTGGTGCAAAATCTGCTTCTGGCTATCGCCGAGCAAAGCTGATCATCAAATTGATCAATACTGTTGCGGAGCGCATCAACAATGACCGCCGTGTAGGTGGAAAACTGCGAGTCGTATTTATTGAGAATTATCGCGTTTCTGTTGCGGAAAAAATCTTCCCGGCTGCCGATGTCTCTGAGCAGATTTCTACTGCCGGAAAAGAAGCGTCTGGAACATCGAACATGAAGTTCATGGTAAACGGTGCTCTCACAATGGGAACTATGGACGGCGCAAACATCGAGATTTTCGAGGAAGCTGGAAAAGAAAACGGATTCCCGTTCGGCTTGCTGACTGAAGAAATTCAGAAAATGGAAGCTGAGCACAGCTATAATCCTCAGCGATATCTCGAAAGAAATCCTGCGCTCGAAAAAGTTGTGGAGCAGCTTGTTGATGGAACATACGATCCGACAAGACAGATCTTCAAAGAGCTTCATGATTCGCTTGTTTACGGCGTAGAAGGTCAGCGACCGGATATTTACTATGTTCTTGCTGATTTCGAACTCTATGTAAAAGCTCAGGAAAAGCTTGCTGAAGCATATAAAGACAAAAAGAGCTGGGCACGAAAAGCTCTTATCAATATCGCAAACAGCGGAAAATTCTCTTCTGACCGAACGATCGAAGAATATGTTCGTGATATTTGGAAAATCAAGAAGGTCGTTGTTGAGAATTCTGAGCTTAAATAAGGGCTTCGGGCGCGTTTCAAAGTTTTTCTGATTTTTGAAGCGTTCCGATGTCAGCCTGATTTTTAGCTGCAATGCCGGTGATTTGGATTTTTTTCATTTCACCGGTTTTTTATTTTAAATACGCTATTTTTACAAGAATTGGGCATTTTTTGGCATTTACGATTGCTGATGGAAAACTTATAATTTAAAAAAATTTTTAAAAGAGGTTGAAAAATGAAAAAAATCCTTTCCGTCGCCCTTGCACTTTTTGCTGGGTTGGCTTTTTCTCTTTCTGCTCAGGATGCCACAACCGCTGCCCTTGAAAAAACGGAAGCTGTTGTTGCTACTACCATTGAAATTCCAACAGATAAAAAGATTTCACGTATTTTTGTTGTAGGAGATTCGACAGGTTCTCCGTTTAACGACACAGCATATTATATTCCACGTGCTGGATTCGGTACAAAAATGCAGGATTATCTCAATCCGGCAAAAGCAGCCGTTGTAAACTTCGCGGTAAGCGGACGTTCTTCAACTTCTTTTATTTCTGATTCTGGTTCCTTCGCGAACTACTCAAAAATCAAACAGAACATCAGAAAGGGCGATTATCTGATCATCGCTTTTGGTCACAACGATGAGAAGCTTGAGAAAGAGAGGTATACAAATCCGAACGGCTCAAAAGATGAGGCTGGTTCTTTCAAGAATTCTCTCTACGAAAACTATATCAAGATGGCAAAGGATGTCGGCGCAACACCAGTTCTTGTAACTCCAATCGTACGATACAATTCTGGCGCAATCTATGAGGGCACTAATGTTCACATCACTTCTGGCAGCGCGGACTTCCCTGGCGGAGATTATCCGAAGGCAATCCGCGAGCTTGGAAAAGAGGTAAAAGTTACCGTTGTTGATCAGACCGCAAACACAAAGGCTCTTTATGAAAAACTTATGGGCGATGCTCGAAAACTCCATGCCCAGACAGGCAATAAAATCACGACGCTCGACACAACCCACCTGAATGCTTATGGCGCTTCTGTTGTTGCAAAAATGCTGATTGATGACCTTGCCAAGAAAGACAAGAAATTCAAGGCATTCGTAAAGGCTGCTCCGGAGCCGGTATATGATTTGGCGGCGCTCAAGAATCCTCTGTACGTTGAGCCTGGTCGCGGCGCTCCAAAAGAGAAGAGCACTGTTTTCACGACAACTGATCCTTGGTGGGCTTCAAGCTTCGGTGAGATCGGTGGTGACGAGAAGATTTCTGACAAAAACTACAACGAGATCATCGAGACTGCAAACGGCGTAACGATACATTCTGGATTTACAAACGGCGGAAAAGATTCTGGAAAAATCGCTTCAAACATGGACGGACTCAACTTCTACTTCCAGAAATTGCCGGTTTCAGCTGATTTTACCTTTACCGCAAAAGCAAAGGTTCTTCACATCAAGAAGAATAATCAGGTTTCTTTCGGTGCTATGGTTCGAGATAATGTTATGATTGATGTTTACCAGAGCGGAATGAACACTAACTATGCTGCTGCTGGTGCACTCAAGATTACAAATGACACTTGGACTGCTGAATTCGCTCGAATCGACACCGTTTTGCAGGAAACTCCTCATGCTGTTGAATCTGTTCCTGAAGAAGGTACTGTTGTAAATCTCTTTGTAGAAAAGAAAGGCAACAATGTCACTGTTCAGTATGGAAAAGAGGCTCCGGTAACTTACGAAATTGCGCTTGATGAGGCTGACAAAGACAATATCTACGTCGGCGTATTCACATCACGAAATGTGTATGTTGAGTTCACGAACCTTTCTTTGAAAGTAAAATAAAAAAATCATAAGGATGCTCGGAAAATCTCATTTTTTCGAAATTCCTGCATATTAAATTGAAGCCGTCCCGCTGTGGAAAACTGCGAGGGCGGCTTTTTTATGTCTTTTTGCTGAAAATCGCCTTAATTGAAACAAGCCGCCTTTTATGATAGGATTTAATGTATTTTTGCGCGAAGGCGTAATCCATTTTGGGGGCTTTTATGAAGGTCGTTGTTATCGGCGCTCAGTGGGGCGACGAAGGAAAAGGTAAGATTGTTGACTATCTTGCAGAAGAGGCAAAATATGTCGTTCGTTATGCCGGCGGTCCGAACGCAGGTCACACAATCGTTGTAGACGGAAAGCAGTTCGCTTTGCATCAGGTTCCGTCTGGAATTCTATATCCGAACAAGTCTGTTTTCCTCGGTGCAGGCATGGTTATTGACCCGGAAGCACTGTTCAACGAACTTCAGATGCTCAAGGACAACGGCATTGACTGGGAAGGACGCGTTTTCATTTCTGACCGCGCCCACATCATTTTGCCGGGCTACCGACAGATGGATAAAGACCGCGACGCAAGCCGCAAACGCCCTATTGGTACTACAGGACGCGGAATCGGAATCGCTTATTCAGAGAAGGCTCACCGCGATGGTCTCCGCCTTGCCGACTTGGACTGGCCGGAAAAAATGGCAGAATATGATGGTGAGAACCTCGAATACCTCAACAAATACAAAGACAAGCTCATCGAGATGCGCGTTGATTTGACCGCAAAAATGTATGAGTTCAAAAAAGACAACATCCTGTTTGAAGGTGCCCAGGGCGCAATGCTCGACCTTGATTCAGGTACATATCCGTATGTTTCTTCAGGAGCATCTTGCTCTGCTGGTGCTGCAACTGGCTGCGGAATCGGTCCTCACGATCTGGATAAGATTCTTGGTGTATTCAAAGCCTATGAAACACGAGTTGGAAACGGCCCGATGCCTACTGAATTCAATGACAGCGATGAGGCTGAAAGCGAGCTTTGCCGCACTGTCCGTGAGACTGGCCGCGAATATGGTGTAACGACAGGTCGTGCACGCCGATGCGGATATCTTGATTTGGTTGCGCTCCGCTATGCATGCCGTGTCAACTCAATCGACAGCCTTGTTCTGACACATCTCGACATCTATGATCCGATGGAACAAATTGAAGCTTGTGTTGCATACGACATCAACGGAAAAATCGTTACTGATTTCCCGGCAAACGTAAAAGATATGGAGAATGCAAAACCGATCCTCGAAAAATTTGAGGGATGGAAGACACCGCTTAAGGATGTCAGAAAATATTCAGGTCTTCCGAAGAACGCACGAAACTATATCGAGTTCATCGAAGATTACTGCAAGGTTCCTGTCGGAATCATTTCGGTTGGTTACGAGCGCGACCAGACATTCATCCGTAAGAATCCTTGGAAGAAATAATATAAAACTGAATGCCAGCATGGAGGCTGGAAAAATTAAAGCGAGTTTTGGAACAAAACTCGGCCACTTTTTGCGGAGGCACGGATGCCGAAGCATAAAAGTGCAAATCCTTGGAAGAAATAGTCTGATCTAAAGCACGTACTTTTCGATAAAGTCAGCTACGCCACTTTCGTCATTGGATTTTTCTGATACGAAGGTGGCTAATTTTTTTATGTAGTCAAGACCGTTGCACATGGCGACGCTGTATCCGCATTTTCTGATCATGTTCTCGTCGTTCATGCTGTCTCCGAAACAAAGCGTATTTTTTGGATCGACACCCGCATTTTTTGCGAGCCAGATGATTGCTTCGCCTTTTCCGGCGTTCGGAGGCATTATCTCAAGGAAATATGGTTTGCTCGTGAAGATTTCAGCCTTGTTGCCCAGATTTTCCTTTAATTTTTTTTGAAGTTCCTGAATGACTTCCGGATCCCCAGGAACAAGCATTTTTGGCGAGCCGTTCTTGATGAATGCTTCGTAGTCGTCCGGCTGTTCTCCTTTCAGGTTGCAAAGCTCTACATCTCTTAAAGTCCACGGCGTTGCCTTTGAATAATAAATTACGCTGTTTTTATAAACTTCCGTTTCAAGCCCCAGTTTTTTTGCCTCGCCATGAACGTAGAGAAGAATTTCTGGGTCGACGTAATTGCTGAAAATCTGCTGGCGTGAATGCATGTCATAGATTGAACAGCCGTTCAGCGCAATCAGATATTTTCCGGCCTGCTTTCCCGCAATGTCGAGACGACGTACGAAAGGAAGAATTCCGTCTTCTGCGCGTCCTGAGCACAGGACGACATAGATGCCTTTTTCGACGCATTCCTGGAGGGCGGCGACGTTTTCATCGCTTATCTGGCGGTTGTTGTTGAGAAGAGTGTCGTCGAGGTCAAGTGCGATTAGATTTACGTTGAGCTTTGTCATGGGAGAAGTATATCATGTTACAACAAACTACGGAAAGAGGAGTAAAAATCAAAAAAAACAATTGTGCACAATTTAATTTTGTTGTATAATCTTCTTAAGAGGAGTGAGATTATAGCTTGCGGCTCTTAAGGAGATGTTTTATGAAAAATTATGATGTCATTTTTATCGGAAGTGGTCATGCTTGCTGGCACGGTGCTTTGATTCTAAAGTTTGCTGGCAAAAAAGTTGCTTTAGTAGAAAAAGATCTTCTTGGTGGAACTTGTACAAACTATGGCTGTGATGCAAAAATCCTCTTGGATTCTCCATTTGAATTAAAAGAAGCTCTTGACCGGTATGAAAATGTTGGCTTGGCACAAGCGGCAAAAATTGACTGGAAGTCGCTCATGCAGTACAAAAAGCAGGTAATCGGTGCGATGCAGCCTGGAATGCAGGGCCTTTTTGACAGATTTGGTTTTGATGTAATCCGTGGTTTTGCTAAATTTATTGATAATCATACGATTGAAGTTGCCGGTGAACTTTATAGTGCAAAAAATTTCGTAATTGGAACTGGTCAGGATTATATTCCGCTTGATATTCCTGGAAAAGAGTATTTCCACAACAGCCGCGATTTTCTTTCTCTTGATGAAATCCCTGAGCACGTTACTTTTGTCGGAGCCGGAATTATTTCGATGGAGTTTGCTTCAATTTGTTTAAGCCTTGGGCGCAAGGTTGATATCGTTACTTCTGGAAATGCTGCGCTGAATGCTTATCCGCAGGAATATGTTTCAAAAATCGTAGAAAAGATGAAGACTCAGGGGGTAAATTTTGTCTGGAATGCGGATATAAAAGGAATCGAAAAAACTGGAAATAAATATATTCTTAACGGCTCTGTAAAGGATGGCTCAGGTTTTGCGATTGAAACTGACTATATTCTTATTGCTGTTGGTCGAAAAGCAAATGTAGAAAATCTTGGTCTTGAAAATGCAGGAATTGAATATTCAGACAGGGGAATCAAAGTTGATTCTCATCTTCGCACGAAGGCAAAAAACATTTATGCTTCTGGTGATGTAATTGATACGAGGATTCCAAAACTTACGCCGACTGCAGAATTCGATTCGAATTACATCGCTCTGGATATTCTTCTGCCGATTCATTCAGCAATAAAATATCCTCCGATTCCAAATCTTGTTTTTACGCTGCCGCGCATTGCACAGACAGGAGTAACCATAAAAGAAGCAAAATCGCATCCTGAGCTGTATCGTATTGAAGAGGTTGCTTTTGGTCAGACTATGGCCTGGCTTAATAAAAATGAGGGCGAGGCTCACATGACCTTTGTTTTCGACAGAAAGAAAAATCCTCATCTTGTTGGAGCTGCCGTTTTTAGTGAAGATGCCGGTGTGTACATCGATATGATTACGCTCATAATAAATAAGAAACTGGGAGCACGTGACCTCGGAAAGATGATTTTTGCTTTCCCGACCGTTACATATGGTCTGGTCGGACTTTTACAGCCTCTCTTCTTAAAAAAATAGGATCAACCTTAATGACGGGGGTAGCGGAATTTGAATTCGCATAATCAAAAAGAAAAGCTCGTTCCATTTCTCGCATCTCTTTGCCTTTTCTTTGCTGCGATTGAAAATGCAATTCCAAAGCCCCTGCCATTTTTGAGGCTTGGCCTTACAAACCTGCCTGTTATCCTCGCGCTTTTTTTGATACCAAAGAAAAAGATTCTGCTACTGGTGGTTTTCAAGATTCTTGCCCAAGGAATTATTTCAGGAACACTTTTTTCGTATGTGATTTTGTTTTCAGCAGGAAGTTCTTTTGCTTCGGCACTTGCTATGATGGGGCTTTACAGTTTGTGTAAAAAAAGTGTTGAAAAAACTGCAACTAACGAACGGAAGTTATTTTCTGTTTCTGCGGTTGGAATCAGTCTTTTTGGTTCGCTCGCCGGAACTCTTGCACAATTAGTGCTTGCAAGATTCATTCTCTTTGGTGAAAACATAAAATATATCGCACCAGTTCTGCTTGTTTCTGGATTGATAACCGGGCTTTTGCTTGGATGTTTTGCAGAACTTTTCATGCAGAAATCTCTTTGGTTTAAAAAACGAATTGAGCAGAGATTGCAGGAGAAGTCAAAATGAGTCTGAACCTTTTCCTGACTATAAGTATATGGCTGTTTATTTTGTTCAGTTTTGTTTTCTCCGCTATAAAAGGGCGAAAGCAGCGCATTTTACCGTCGCTCTTTGTCGTAGTGTGCGTGACTTTTTTTTCACTGCTGCAGCCATGCGGAAAAGTTTTGATAACGCTCGGTAGTCTTAGGGTGACGTTTGATTCCCTTATTCTCGGACTTAGAAGAAGCGGAGTTTTAGTCGGAACGGTTTTTCTTTCGCGTCTGCTCGTAAATTCAAGGATAAAAAGAAATGAAATAGCGAGAAACAAACTATCGGTAGTTTTCTTTTATCTTAATTTGCTTACGGAAAAGAAAATTCCATTAAAGTTTGGGCATGTTATTGAGGCAATTGACAGCCGGTTGTGTGAAATCTGGGAAAAAGAAATTCCTGAAAGTGATGAGACTACCGATAGTTTGTCTGATGATGCACTCTAAATATTGATACATAGAACAGATTTGTTTTATGATATATTTTCACGGAGGTGAACTATGAACGAAATTTATGAGTTCATAAAAGCGTGTGGTACATATTACCTTGCCACAGTGGAAAACGGTCAGCCTAGAGTTCGTCCGTTTGGAACAATCAACCTGTTTGATGGAAAACTTTATATACAGACAGGAAAGTGCAAGAACGTTTCAAAGCAGATTCAGAAAACACCTTGTGTTGAGTTGTGCTGCATGAAAGATGGCGAATGGCTTCGTCTTGCCGGAGAATTGGTTCGTGATGACCGACGAGAGCCAAAAGCTGACATGCTCGAGCATTACCCGGATTTAAAGAATATGTATTCTCCTGACGACGATAATACAGAAGTCCTTTACTTTAAGAATGCAACGGCAACTATTTCAAGCTTTACCGGTGCTCCTAGAATCGTTAAATTCTAAAATGATTTATCAGCTTCCGAGGGGATTTTTCCTTTCGGAAGTTTTTTATCTATGATTGATTTTTCCCGCGCTTACGAAAAACTTTCTTCTCTTCCAATTTCGCCTTTTCTTCCCGAAATATGCTCTTCGCTGAAATCATCTGAATCGCGCTTTCTTGTCCTGACGGCGGAGACTGCGGCGGGTAAATCTACTGGCGTTCCGATTGCGCTGCTTGAACATTTTGACGGAAAGATTCTCATGCTTGAACCAAGACGGCTTGCGGCGAGTGCGATTGCGGACAGGCTTGCAGATTTGCTTGGAGAAGAGACGGGAGAGACTGTCGGCTACAGGCTTCATCTTGATTCAAAAGTTTCCAAGAAGACTCGACTTGAAGTGATTACCGAGGCGATTTTGACGCGGCGGTTGCAATCGGATCCGCTTCTTGAAGATGTGAACGTGATTGTTCTGGATGAATTTCATGAGCGCTCAGTTCATTCAGATTTGGCACTTGCTTTTCTTAAAGAGACCATGCAGCTCCGTGACGATTTGTTTGTCATCGTGATGAGCGCGACAATTGATCATCGTATGATAGCGGAATATCTTGGAACAGCGGAAAATCCTGCCCCAGTCATGCAGATCCCGGGCAGACAATTCCCGGTTGAAATTGAATACCGCCCGAATGTGAGTGTGGCGCAGGCTATTTATGATGAACTAAAGCGGGAAAACTCTGTTCATCTTACGGCAAACAGAGTTTTTTCGTCAGGACAACAGGCGGTTGGTTCTGTACTAGCGTTTTTGCCAGGTATTTATGAAATCCGAAAAACGAAAACTGAGCTTGAAAATTTGCTTTCCAAATCAGATTTTGACACTGAAATCCTGATTTTGCACAGTTCGGTTCCGATTTCTGAGCAGCGAAAGGTCCTTCGTCCGTGTTCAGGTGATGCGCCCCGCCGGGTGATTTTGTCTTCAGCGATTGCGGAAACATCCCTTACGGTTCCTGGCGTTAGGCTTGTAATCGATTCCGGACTCTGCCGCGTGAATAAAATGAATGTCGCTCTCGGAATGGAACACCTCGTGACGGAAAATGAAAGCCTGTTCAGCGCACAGCAGCGTTCAGGTCGTGCCGGTCGCGTAGCAAGCGGAAAATGTATTCGTCTGTGGAACGAGCATGACGCGCGTGTGGAACAAAATCAGCCGGAGATTCTTCGCGCTGATTTGACACAGCTCGTGCTTGAATGTAATCAGTGGGGGGCAGGTGAAATTGAAAAGCTTGACTGGCTTACTCCGCCATCAAAGTCCGCTTGGGGAGCTGCGAAATTTCTTCTTGAAAATCTCGATTGCATAAAAGCGGAGAAAGACTCAAACGGCATCGAAACCACGAAAATCACCGAGAAAGGAAAGGCTGTTCTTCGGCTCGACTTGCATCCGCGTTTGGCTTGCGTTGCGTTAGCTGGCGGTGAGGATGTTGTCCTTCCGTTTTCAGAATACGCTGACGCAAACCCAGAGAGACAGAAAGCTTTTTTGAATGATTTGAAAAGACGGCTCTCATCAATAAAAGATTTGAATGGATTTGAGTTGAACAGGATTTCTTCGTGTGAATTAAAAAATTCGCGGATGAATTTTTTGTTAGCAGGTTTTCCAGACCGGCTTGCCAGAAAATCTCCCGAAACAGGTGCAAATGCGGAGCGCGCGGAATATCAGTTTCCGTCGGGAAGAAAGGCATTTTTGTCGCGGGAATTGCTGCACTCTCATTCTCTTTCATCGTTTCCAACCTGGCTTGTTGCGCCCGAAGTTGATGCAGGTGAGAGAATAGGAAAAATCTACTCTTTTGAGGCGTTGGGCGACGACGTGGCGGAAAATTTTCTTTTTTCGCATTGTACGACAACCATCAAGACGGAATTCGCGAATTCAGAAATCAAAGATTTTAAAAAAGGCAATTTCTCAATTAAAAAGCGTGAAATTACGGCATACGGCGAGCTGATTATTAAGGAAAAAAATCTTCCGGCGTCGGAGTCTGATTTTTCTTCTGCGGTCTGCATGATGATTTCAGAAAAAGGATTGTTTTCGCTACCGTTCGATAGTCATTGGCGTGAAAAAATTGAAAATTTCTTGCTCAGGATGGAATTCTTTGCAAGAAAAGCAAATCTTTCTGAATCTGACCGCCTTAATTTGCTGGAAAAATATGATCAGCTGGCAAAAAAGACTACCGATTGGTTGTCTCCGTTCATCACAAATCAGAAAATTGACGGAGAAACTGTGTTCAATGCCCTGCACTGGTACCTTGACGGCGATGAAGTTGATAGAAAAGTTCCGAATCAGATTGTATTGACAAATGGGCGAAATCGGAATGTGACTTATGAGAAAAAAGCCGATGGTACGATTCAGCCTTCGGTAGAAATCATCATCCAGCAGATTTTTGGTTGTTTTGAGACTCCGAAGATTCTCGGCGTGCCAGTTTTGCTCAAATTGCTTTCCCCGGCTTCACGTCCGCTTCAAATTACTGATGACTTGGAGCATTTCTGGAGTGGTGCCTGGGTTGAAATCTGCAAGGAAATGAAAGGCCGAT
>CAMVSS010000013.1 GCA_947170195.1 uncultured Treponema sp.
AGTCATCATACTTGTTCATCACATTGTATTTCTCTGCAAGGGTCTTGCAACCAGACAGGTCAATGTACCTAGGTCTTGAAGAGAACTCAATGACCTTATCCTTGTACTCTCCAGTGTTCCTTTCAGAGAAGAACACAGAGAGAGCCCTGGACACATCAATGGCCATAATGTTATTGGCACCCTTGATAGTAGTGGTCATAGAACCAGAACCATCACATACCACCATAGTGTTTCCAGTGGTAGGTATATTTTTGAGGTTTGCCCACAGAGCCTCAATACCCTGGTCCAGTCTAACATCTGGCAAATAGCGGTTACCTCTAGTGTACTTTGCATACACTTCATGAGGATAGAGGTTGGTAGCATGCATCACTGCACCAACAGGTGTATTGGACATAAGGTCATCCAGATACTTCTGTCTCCTTTCAGGGTCATGCTTCATAAATGCATTGACATAACGGGCATTGGCATTGGAAGAGACCTTGTTGTAGTCAATCTCATTCCACCTGTCAGAACAGGTCTTCACCTCTGTCACATCAATGTACTTACGGAGTGCAGAGAGCATCTTACGGTATGCTGCATTGTACAGTTGCATAGACTGTGCAATTCTGATTGCCACCTTCCTGGACTTCTTGGAAGCATTGATAGAAGGAAGCCACTTGGCAAGAAGTGACACAGACTTTCCTTCCTTCATATTAAGAAGGTCTTCATTGAGCTGCTTTCCAATGAGTTCATAGATGGAGGCAGAGAGATCACTACCTTCAGATACCCTACCAAGAAGATCTACAACATCCTTCCAACGACCAAACTCTGGTACAAGAGGAAGAACCTTCATAGCGGCATCCCTATCATATGAATAGAGAGTTATAAAGAGGTTCACAAAGGAATCCCTTTCTCCAAGACCCTCACGGATGTCACGGAGATAGAAGAGCCACTTGATTGCAGTGACCTTGTCCTCATTCAGAGCATTGATGAATGTGGTGATGTCTTCCATAGTCACATTGTTGTGATTGGAAGGTACACGGAAGTTGAGGTCAACCAGATTCTTACCAGAAGTGGAATCACCTACTGCACCATTCTCTGTGTGCTGAATTGAATTGACCTTATCAAGGGTCTGCTTGTATTCGTTCATCATATGTGTTTGTATGTTTAAAAGTTTAACAATACAAAAATAACAAATAATTTTGAATTTTCCAAATTTATCAAATGTTTTTTCATAAATATATTATATAGTGACAATATTATGGAAGTACCTGAATCAATAAGATATATAGATTTTGGTGATGGTGTTGGAAATCATCCAATAGATGCTGTTTCAGTTGGAGGAAAACTTGGTGAAAATATCCAGGTGACCAATAATCTTGTTACAAGTATTGATGAAAATTCAACAGACACACAGTACCCTTCTGCAAAATGTGTTTATGAGATGATTTATGGTCATAGTAGTACTCCAACATCAAATCTTTGGGATAGTTCAAATACTTGGGATAGAACTTCAATCTGGCAACAAAACTAAAAAGAATTTACATAAATATATAGAATAAACTTTATAGTGTATGGCAGATATTGCAAATAAAACAGAATCATGGAGTGGACATACTTTAGGTGAGGTTGAGAGTCACATTAAATCAAGACTCAATACTGATGAAAGTATTGTTGGTTTTTATACCTGTGGAACAGCAGCAGACACTGTAGCCAAAGTAGTTGCTGCATCTAATTATGTTCTTACAGATGGTGGTTCAATCAAGATTAAGTTTACATATGCCAATTCTGTGGCATCACCAACATTGAACATTAATTCTACTGGTGCAAAGGCCATTGTATATAATGGTGCTGTTGCAAGTGCAACTAATACCTGGAAAGCAGGTGATGTTGTTGAGTTCTACTATGATCCTACTTATAATTCTAATGTTGGAGCATATGTTGGTATACCTACTGTTTTACTAGGTATACAGGAGCAAACAGAATGTCTAACAACTTGAATTTGAAGTATCTTTTTTCGGATCCGGAGGAAATAGATTCCGCCGCACTCTCAGATTATACAACTCTCGATTTTGTAAGCACGGGTTCCCACATTTACGGCGAAATAATGTGGCCGTCCGCGAACAGCCCGAAGCCGCATCCCTGCGTGATAATGCTGCACGGTTTTCCTGGAACCGCCCGCAACGATGATATTTCGCACGCCCTTTGCAGAATCGGTTGCGTAGTTATCGTTCCGCATAACCGCGGTGCATGGGGCAGCCAGGGAAAATATCTCATAACGAACTGCATAGAAGATGCTCATAATCTTGCGGAGTACGCGCATTCACCGGAGTTTACAGAAAAATACAACGTGGATCCTTCCAGAATTTTTCTTCTCGGTCACAGCATGGGCGCAAATTCTGCGCTGAATGCCGGACGAAAACTTGACTGGATACGCGGAATTATAATGCTTACCCCTTATGATCCGACCCGCTACCTGAACCGCGCAAAGGAAAGCTACTTCCGCTCGCTTCTGGAGGAAGGAAAGATTTTGCAATCAGATGGAATAGATGCTATTTACGACGATGTTGTTGTGAACCGCGAAGAAATTTGCCATCCGAATGCTTTTGAGCAGGTCAAAGACAAAAATCTTCTGGTGATTGGCGCGACATATGATTCTGTCTCTCCGATCAACGAAATGATTTTGCCTTTATGGAATCTTTTGGAAAAATACGCGACCGCTGCCCTTCAGAAAAGGATTGAATTCCCGACGGAGCACGGACTTTTTGGTCGGCGCATAAGCGTTATAAAAACGGTCGCATCTTTTATAGACGAGGCTTGCAACCTTTGAGAGCGGTGAAGTCCCGCTGGTAGAAATTTGATGCGAGCAATGTTTCAAAAATCTGCTGAATTTGAAACTGCCTCATGCGTTTTTCTACATATAACTTGCTTACATCTTGACGACAATCTGTAAACAAAGTATAACTTTCAAGAACAAAGACGTTCATTCGATTTGACGACTTATTGTCGCCGGATGGAATGAACGTCTTTTTTTTGGAGCGGAAAGTGTACACTGATGAAAAAACATGCAAAACTGAAATCCATTCAGAAAATGGTGCTGGTAGCAAAGGTTCTGGGCAGGCAGGAACGGATGCCGCATATCTGATTTTGGCGGACGGAACTGTTTTTGAAGGACGTGCAATCGGAGCAAGAGGCACAACAATAGGCGAGACCGTTTTTACAACCGGCATGACCGGCTACATCGAGACCCTTACGGATCCAAGCTATTACGGCCAGATAGTTACACAAACTTTCCCGCTGATTGGAAACTACGGCGTCATTCCGCAGGATTATGAGAGCCGAAAATGCTGGGTCAAAGGCTACGTCGTGCGCGAGCTTTGCGATCTTCCCTCAAACTTTCGCTGCGAGCTGACCTTGAACGAATTTCTGAAAGAGCAGGGCATAGTCGGAATTTGTGGCATAGATACGCGTTCCCTCACGAAGAGACTGCGCGAAGCCGGAGTTATGAACGGCATGATTGTTTCAGGGGTTGAGAGCGGCGAATTAAAAATTGAAAAATATCTGGAGAAAATCCGCTCATATAAAATCGAGAATGCCGTAAAAAGCGTTCAGGCTCTTTGCAAAGGAAAATGTGAACTTTCTGGAACATTGACCAATTCGGACGGCTCTGCCACTAAAAGCCCGCTCGTGGTGCTTTATGACTTCGGCGCGAAAGCTAACATTCAGCGTGAATTGGAAAAACGCGGCTGCAAGGTGACGGTCGTTCCGTACGACACGACTGCAGAAAAGATTCTTTCGCTGAATCCTGACGGAATCATGCTCTCGAACGGTCCCGGAGATCCTGCGGAAAATGTCAGCGTGATCGCCGAAATCAAAAAACTTTGCGATGCAGGCACTTTGCCAATCTTTGGAATCTGCCTCGGACATCAGATGCTTGCCTTGGCGCGCGGCTGTAAAACTTGCAAGCTTAAATACGGACACCGCGGCGGAAATCATCCTGTAAAAGACACAGAAACGAACCGCGTCTACATCACGAGCCAGAATCACGGCTATGCGGTCGAAAATGCATCGATCCCTGCCTGCGCTAAGATGAGTTTCTTCAATGTGAACGACGGCACCGTGGAGGGAATAACCTACACCGATATTCCTGCGTTCAGCGTCCAGTTCCACCCGGAGGCTTGTGGCGGCCCTCATGACACAAATTTCCTGTTCGACCGCTTTCTGGAGATGATAAAAAACAGATAAATTTTGTGGAAATTTAAAAAGGAAAAACTCGCCGCTTTTTCGAATGTGCTGTCTAGTTCTAACTCTTGAAAATAGCAAGAGTTAGAACGTCGCATTTTCAGAGTTACTTCGAAAAACTTATTTTTTGGTTTTACCAGTCGCAGCCGGCTTCCAAAATTTTTGCAAAGTTTTCAAGACCTTCCCTGTCCGCTTCGGAGAATCTCTCGAACTCAGGGCTGTCTATATCGAGCACGCCGACAACGCTTCCGTCTGGCGCGTGGAGCGGAATCACGATTTCGGAATTGGAGGCAGAATCGCAGGCGATGTGTCCGGCGAATTTATGCACGTCCGGTACAAGCTGCGTGCAGTTTTTGTCGGCGGCAGTTCCGCAAACGCCTTTTCCCAGCGGTATGCGGATGCAGGCGGGTTTTCCCTGAAAAGGTCCCAGAAGAAGATAGCCTTCTTTCTGCATTGTATAAAATCCTGCCCAGTTCAGCCTGTCCAAAGACTGCCATAAAATCGCGCTGGCGTTTGCCATGTTTGGTACACTGTGTTTCTCGTCTTCGATCATTGATGCAAGCTGGCTGCACAAAAGTTTATACTGCTCTGTCATAGTAACTCCGTTTTTGTTCCGATTTTAGCATTGTGCAAAACATACATCAACATATAGAAGATTTAAGGTTTCGGAAAGGTTTTGTAAAGTCATAAGTAATCATTATCATGCTATAATCGAGATGAAAGATGGAGGTTTTATGTACAAGGTCCTTGTCGCAGATGACGAAGCTGAAGTTATTGAACTTGTTTCTCTTTATCTCGAAAAAGACGGATTCGAAGTCCTTTCTGCAAGCGACGGAATTACAGCGCTGGGAATCGCAACTACAGAAAAACTTGACTGCGCCATTTTGGACGTGATGATGCCGGAGCTGAATGGTTTCCAGCTGATAAAAAAAATCCGCGAGAAATCAAATATTCCGGTCATCATGCTGACAGCCCGCACATCTTCTTCCGACAAAGTTCTTGCGCTTGATATGGGTGCCGATGATTACGTGGCAAAACCGTTCGATCCCCTTGAGCTTTGTGCGCGCGTAAAGGCAAATATCCGCCGGTATACTTCTGCATCAAAGGAGGAGGTTCAGGCTCTCTTAAAAGCGGGCTGCTTTGAGCTGGACGCTCAGCAATGTCTCCTCTATAAGAACAAGGAGCAGATAGAAATCACTTCGACGGAATTCCGAATTCTCCAGCTTTTTATGACAAACCCGAACCGCGTATTTACAAAAGGCCAGATAAGTGCGGCGGGGTGGGGCGAAAACACTTATGTTGAGGACAACAGCATCATGGTTTGTCTGAGCAAAATCCGCTCGAAACTTGGCGACGAGGGAAGCATAAAAAACATTCGCGGGCTAGGATACCGCATGGAAATCAGCGACGGGGAATCTGAAAAAACATCCGGCGGAGGGAACGAATGAAAAAAAAGCACAAGCTTCGCACACAGATCTTTCTCTATATGACGGTCGGGCTGATAATCTGGTTTGCCTTTGGAACCGCCCTCACAGAAATCCTTTACTACCTGGAAGACAAGCGCGGCGTTGAGTTTCCCTTCAAATTTTATATTGTAATCAATGTATTTCAGGCCGTTCTTCTTTTAATCGTAAACATTCCGTTCTTGCGTTTTTTAATCAGGCATATCGATAATCCCGTTCAGAAAATTGTTTCTGCCCTGCATCAGATTTCTGAGGGAAACTACAATGAGCAGATCGATTTTAACGCGCGGAACGAACTTGATGAAATAAAAGAAGCGTTCAACGAAATGTCGGGCAAGCTCGCGGAATCAGAAAAAATCAAGAAAAATGCCGAAAATGAGAGGATCATGCTTTTTGCGAACATGGCTCACGATCTCAAGACTCCTATCACAAGCATCATAGGTTTTTCGAAGGCACTTTCAGACGGCATAATTGAAGAGGAGCAGAAAAAGAAAGAATATATCTCCACGATCAACTCAAAATCCATGAAAATGAATGAGCTGATAGACCGACTTTTTGAGTATGTAAAGCTCCAGAGTTCCGATAATCAGCTGCATTTGGAAAACGTCGATGTCGCGGAAATCTTGCGGAACTGCATCGCCGATGTTTATACCGAATATGAGGCAAAGAACATCCAGCTCGAACTTGAAATTCCAGACGCGGAGGTGATAAAAAAAGCTGACAAGCTTGAGCTTTCGCGCGTGTATACGAATCTTTTAAATAATGTGATTAAGCACAATGGCTCCGGCATAAAAGTCTTTGTCAAAATGGAAGGGGACGGAGGCACTCTGATTGCTGATTCCGGAGAGCCGCTCAAACCGGAGCTTGTCGAGAACCTGTTCAAGCCTTTTGTGAGCGGTGATTTTTCCAGACGCAATTCAAACGGAAGCGGACTCGGGCTGAGCCTGGCGCAAAAAATCATGAAAAAACACGGCGGAAACCTTCGCTTCGTTCAGGAAAACATGGCTGAGAAGGAGCTGCCGGCGGGCCTTACCAAGGGATTTGTGGTTGAATTTCAGGGAAAATCCGAATAGCAGAGTGTAAACGGCATTCCTTCGGGGTGAAAAATAAGGTTTCAGAAAGGTTTTGTCAATTTTATAGAAAACAAGCTCCTGTAATATGGGTATGGTCATAGGTGGCCTTGGATATTACAGGAGTTTTTTTTATGCGGAAAAGATTATTTTTTGTGATGGCTGTGTTTCTCTGTCACGCCCTCTTTGCGCAAAACGCAGAAAATCCGGACGCTTCAACAATTATCACTCTGGATGACGCATTGTCGCTTGCCCTCAAAAACAATGTCTCAATAAAGCGCGAGGAAATTACGCTTGCGGCTTCAAAAAGGGCGGCTTCTCATTCCTGGAATGCTCTTCTTCCGTCTGTGTCGGTTTCTGCGAATGATGAAATGGAGCTTCCCGACCTGGCCAAGGGAAAAAGCGCGGGCGGAAACACTGATTTTCAAAACACGTTCGGCTTTGAAGGTAAAATTTCTGTTTCAATATCGTCTGATCTTTTTGCATCGATAAAAAAAACAAAGCTCGATTATGAGTCAGCCCGAATTTCTTTTGAGCAGGCTGTCATGGAGATACAGTCTCAGGTAAAGGAAACTTATTTTTCTCTGCTGCTTGCGGAACAGAACCTGAATCTTTTGAGGGAGAACCTTGAGAACGCGAAAAATCAGGCTGAGCAGAATGCGGAGCGATATCGGCGCGGAACTCTTTCGGAGCTTGAATATCTTTCGAGCAAGGTTTCGTACGAAAAACTCAAGCCGGAGCTAAAAGCGCAGGAACTTTCATTCCGAAACGAAAAAAAATCTTTCTTCCTGTTTCTTGGTCTCGATGAAGAGCAGATAAAAAAGGATCAGATGCAGTATACAGGCTCGCTGGAAGATTTCTTGACCGGCTACAAAACAAGCTTCAGCGAAGCGAAAAAAAATCTGGTGGCGGAAGCGGTAAAAAATGGAGAAATTCCTTCTATTCTAAATCTCCAGAAACAGATTGAGGCTGCCCAGAAAAGCGTGGATGCGGCAAGACTTTCTGCCTATGGTCCAAGCGCGAATATTTCCTATGCGGTGACACCTGTAATCACCGGGAGCGACAAGGGGCGGATCAAGCAGAGCGCTTCGATCGGTGTCTCTATTCCGGTGGAGAATCTTCTTCCTTTTTCAAAGGGAGCGGATTCCATCAGGGAAGCTCAGGATTCTGTAAAAGATTTGAAACTCCAGCTTGCAGAAAAAAGAAGAACCGTAAGCACCGACTTTTCTTATCTTCTGGAATCGATTGAGCAGAAAAAAGAAAGCGTGCAGGCGCTTAAAGATTTTGTGGGGCTTGCCCAGGCAAATTATGAAAGCGCGAGATATGCCTATTCGAAGGGAATGATAGAATTCCTTTCAATGCAGAACGCCTCCAAAGAAATCCTCGAGGCAAAACAAAACCTGCAGAATGAATTCCTTGAAAATCTGAAATTATACATCGCGCTTGAAAAACTTTGCGGAACCACCGCCAACGCGCTGACTTTATAAGGAGAATAATATGAAAGACACAAAGCTAACAAAAATCAATCTTTTGTCGGTTGCGGCTCTTGCAATCCTTTTTTCTCTTTTTCTTGTTTCCTGCTCGAAAAGCGGTGAGGATGAAGGTTCCGCTGAAGAATCTGAAAATCTTGTTCAGGCTGTCCGCGTGGAAAATCTTTCAAAATCAACCATGCGAAAATTCATAGAGATAAACGGAAACATCCGCTCGGAAAAGTCGATGAGCGTTTACCCTGTAATGAGCGGAAAAATTGCGAGCACAAAGGTGCATCTCGGCTCGCAGGTAAAAAAGGGTCAGATTATTGCGTATGTTGACCCTTCCGTTCCAGGTTCGCGCTATTCGCTGAACGAAATCACCTCTCCGATAAGCGGCACCGTAATTTCGATTCCGCTGAAGGAAGGTACCCGCGTAGATACGGAAACTGCCGTCGTGACGATAGGCGATCTCTCAAAACTTCAGATTATTTCTTATATTCCTGAGCGTTATGTTTCATTTCTGAAAGAAGGGCTGGACGGAGACGTCTCCCTTGAGGCATATCCAGGCGAGAAACTGAAAGCAAAGGTCACGGAAGTTTCCCCTGTTTTGGACGAAGCGACTCGCACAAAGGAAGTGATCTTGAAATTTTCTTCGGACGATGAGCGTGTGAATGCAGGAATGTTTGCGGATGTGAAGCTTTATCTTAAGGATTTCGAAAACGTGTTTGCCGTTCCGACTTCGTGCATCATCGAAAAGGACGGCGGAAAATACATATATATCATCGAAAATGAAAAATCATCGGAAGAAAATTCAACCGTCCGCCTTGTCCAGATAAAACCAGGAGAAGAGATTGAAGACCGCACGATCATAGAATTTAGCGCAGGCGAAGCTGCCGACGGCTCAAAAGTTGTCGTTCAGGGCTTTGAGACATTGCAGGACGGAAGTGCCGTTCATATTGCGGACTGAAGGAGGCAGACATGAACATCACCAGAAAAACTCTCAGCAATCCGGTTCTCATCGTTATAATTTTCGCGCTGATTGCGCTCACAGGACTTTTTACCTTTACTAACCTTGAAGTGAACCTCATGCCAAATATAAAAGAGCCTATACTGATGGTTACCGCTTCTTACCAGAACGCTGGCCCTCAGTCGGTCGAAAGTGCCGTCACTCAGGTTCTGGAGGAGGAGCTTTCGAGCCTTTCCAACTTGAAGAAGATGACATCAACCTCCGAGGAAGGCTACTCGACAATCAGCCTGGAGTTCAATTACGGAACAGATATTGAGATCGCAGCTGGCGAAATTCGCGACAAGATTGAAAACGTAAAAGAGATGCTGCCTAAAACCGTAAAAACCAGCATTTTCAAGCAAAGCGCAAACGACATGCCGGTCATGGACATTGCCGTTCACGGAAACCGAAGCGACAATGAGCTGAAATACCTCGCCGACAAAACCATTAAGCGCGTGCTTGCCCAGGCAAACGGAGTTTCCCAGGCTTCCGTTTATGGCGGACGAACTCCTTGCGTTTGCGTTGAGCTTTCCCAGAATCGTCTCGCCGCCTACAGCCTCTCTGTTTCTGATATTTCTGCCCGACTTGCCGCTGAAAATCTGGATTTGGGCGGCGGAAAAATCACCGAGAATACCTGGAATTATGTTCTCCGAACAAAAGGTGAATTTGCCTCTGTAAAAGAGATTGGCGACACTGTGATTTCCGTCGTAAATGAGACTCCCATAAAGCTCAGCGACGTCGGCCGCGTATACATGGGCTACAAAGATGCAAGCGATGAAGTTTTTATAAACGGAAATCCTGGTGTCTATATTTCCATCAAAAAGCAGTCGGGCGCGAACTCCGTTAAAGTTGCCGACGCGCTCTACGAAAAAATTGCGGAGGTGAAGAATTCCCTTCCTTCCGACATTGAGCTTGAAATCATTTCTGACGATTCTGTGGAAATCCGCGACACCCTGAAAATCCTGTATTCGAGCGCATGGCAGGGAATCCTTCTTGCGATTCTGATTTTGTTCGTTTTCCTCAAAAGTTTTAAATCGACTTTCATAATCTCCATTTCAATTCCGTTCTCGATTGTCATCACGCTTTTGATTATGAACATGATGCACATCACCCTTAACATAATGACGCTCACGGGCTTGATTCTTGGAATCGGTATGGTCGTTGATGCGTCAATCGTTATGATAGACAATATTTATTCCTACAGGATGCGCGGAACGAAAGCAAAGGTCGCCGCCATACTTGGAACCCAGGAAATGATTTCTTCCGTCGTGTCAGGAAACCTTACAACGATCGTCGTTTTTGTTCCTTTCCTGCTTTTTATGAAGGACCTTGGTTTTATCGGGCTTATGGCACAGGACATGATTTATACGATCGTAATCGCAATCGTATCGAGTCTTTTTGTTGCAATTTTTCTTGTGCCTGTTCTTGCGGGACACTACATGCCGCTCACAAACCGCGCAGAAAATCCTGTGCGAAACCGGGGGCTTGTCTTTTTGTACGGGGCGTTCGATAAAATCTTTGATGCAATTCAGAAAAAATATAAAAAGATTCTCTCCGGCGCTCTTGGGCATAAAAAGCTCGCCATCGCAATTTCTTTTGCGGCACTCATAATCTCATTCGCGGTGGTTCCGTTTTTGCACATCGAGCTTATGAGCGAATCGGAAGGCAACAGCGTCACGATGAATGTTACTCTCCCGACCGGCACATCGCTCAAAAAAACAACGGAGGTCGTTCATCAGTTTGAAAAAATTATTGAGAATGAAATAAAGGGCTACAAAACAATCCTCGCTGCTACCGGTGTTTCCGGGGGAATGGAAGACAGCTTCGCTTCGAACCTGGGAAACATTTCAATCTTTCTTCCGTCTCCAAAAGATCAGATTGACAGCTCAAGCGCGATAAAAAAGAAGCTCGAGGCACATTTTAAAGATTATCCGGGAATCCAGTTCAACTTTGCTTCGGACAGCATGGAAAGCATGACTGGAAGCGACATCGATATTGTAATCAAGGGAAATGACATTGAGAACGCCCGGATTGCTTCCGAGCAGGTTTTTGCCCTTATGAAAAATATGGAAAACCTCAGCAACATTAAGATGGACATGAAAAACGGACTTCCACAGCTCGAGATTGAAATCGACAGGAAGCGCGCATATTCATTTGGGGTGACGGTTGAGGCTGCGGCGAATGAAATTAATGGAAGCGTTGCCGGTGTGAGCGCGACAAAATTCCGTCAGAGCGGAAATGAATACGATGTGATCGTTTCGTACCAGAAATACGATAAGAGCAGCATTCCCGACCTAGAAAAAATCATGGTTCAGGGAAAAAATGGTCTTGTTAGCCTTGCCAATTTTGCGAGCGTAAAGAAAAACTACGGTCCGACTTCCATCAATCACGAAAACAAGGCGAGGACGATACACATCACGGCAGCAATTAATGGAAATGAAAACGCACCTGCGGTTGAGGCACAAATAAAAAAGCTGATCCGTGAAAATTGTGTTCTCTCTGGCGATGTTTCCGTCGGCTTCGATGGTTCTTGGAAGAATATGAAAAAACAGGCGATCTTGTTTGCGAAGATCATCGTGCTTGCGGTGCTTTTGGTTTTTGGAGTTATGGCGGGAATGTACGGCAGTTTCAAGAAGCCGTTCATAAACCTTTTTACGATTCCGTTCATGTTTATTGGCGTTCTTCTGATTTATTTCATTACGGGGCAGACTGTTTCGATTATGACGATGGTCGGACTTGTTATGCTTGTAGGAATTGTTGTAAACAACGGAATCGTTCTTGTCGATTATACGGGACTTCTCGTTGCGCGAGGGCTTTCGGTCAAGGCTGCCTGTCTTGAGGCCGGAGTTTCTCGTCTGCGCCCTGTCTTGATGACTACTTTGACAACAATTCTCGGAATGCTCCCGATGAGTTTTACGAGCCAGGGCTCTTCTTCGCTCGTTCAGCCGATCGGTCTTTGTGTAGTCGGAGGTCTGATTTCAAGTACGTTCGTAACTCTTGTCCTGATTCCTGTTTTGTACGCTGTTTTGTGCAAGGCTGAGGGGGAGGACCATATCGCCCTGGGTGATATTGATGCTGAAAACGGTGAGTCCGGCTCGTTGACGCGCCCGGCAGCCAGATCTTCTAAGCTTTGTCGCTGCGAGATTATCGCAAATCAGTCCGTTCAGGATGACATCATCGAAGTGCTGGAAAATGCAATTCCGGATTTTGAGTATACGATCGAAGAAAACTTGTTCGGAAAGGGCAGAAAATCCCGCAAGCTTGGAAATTCAGTCTGGCCGGAGATGAACTTTGCAATGATCGCCTACGTTGATGAATCAAAAATCGCGACGGTGGAATTCTGCGTGGAGAGGATAAAACAAAAATTTCCGCGCGAAGGAATCAATCTTTTTGTGCTGGCCGCTCCGCAAAATATCTAGGCAATCTCTAAAAAAGCTGGTCTCGTTGCGGACGCAACTTTTTAGAGGCTCGTTTAGCTATTTACAAAAGGGCCTTATTTCAATATATTAGTTTCAGTCAATGGCGACATCATTTCATGGAAATGGTGTCGCTTTTTTTTTGCGCTATATGAATTTCTCCACTCACTTTGTGAGCGAACATTGTGTTACTTGTGAGAAATTCCGAGGTGTTTTATGCCGCTGAATAAAAACATACACAAAGTAATGATAATCGGTTCCGGCCCGATTGTAATCGGTCAGGCTGCGGAATTTGACTATGCGGGAAACCAGGCTTGCAAGGCTCTAAAACAACTTGGGCTTGAAGTCTGTCTCGTAAACTCAAACCCTGCAACGCTGATGACAGACCGTTCTATGGCCGATGAGATTTATCTCGAACCGCTCACGCTTACAACTCTAAAAAGAATCATTGAAAAAGAAAAACCTGATTCGCTCCTTTCGACTCTCGGCGGACAGACCGGATTGACTTTGAGCATGGAGCTTGCAAAGTCAGGATTTTTGGAAAGCCACGGAGTCCAGCTTTTGGGTGCGCGACCTGCAACAATCGACAAGGCCGAAGACCGCCAGATGTTCAAGGACACGATGGAAGCAATCGGTGAGCCGTGCATCCCTTCAAAGGTCGTGACAACTTACGAAGATGCTGTTGATTTCGTCCATAATGAAATCGGATTCCCGGCAATCATCCGTCCGGCATTCACGCTCGGAGGAACTGGCGGCGGCATCGTAAAAAATGACCGCGAGCTTGACGAAATTGCACACAACGGACTTCACCGCTCCCCGATTCATCAGATTCTTGTAGAAAAATGTATTTCCGGCTGGAAGGAAGTTGAGTTTGAGGTTATCCGCGACAGCACAGGAAACGTAATTACAGTCTGCTCAATGGAAAACTTTGACCCGGTCGGAGTTCACACTGGCGACTCAATCGTAATCGCTCCGACTGTAACGCTCGCCGACAAGGAATATCAGATGCTGCGTTCTGCCGCCCTGAACATCATCAGCGCGCTCGAAATCGAGGGCGGCTGCAACTGCCAGTTTGCGCTTCACCCGGACAGCTTTGAATATGCCGTAATCGAAGTAAACCCGCGTGTTTCACGCTCTTCGGCTCTTGCGAGCAAGGCGACAGGATACCCGATCGCAAAAGTTGCGGCTTTGATTGCCGTGGGATTCACGCTCGACGAGATTCCGAACTTCGTTACAAAAAAGACAAAGGCATGTTTCGAGCCTGTGCTGGATTATGTGGTCGTCAAAATGCCTAAATTCCCGTTCGACAAGTTTGTCTATGCGGCACGAAAGCTCGGCACCCAGATGAAAGCGACCGGCGAAGTCATGGCAATCGGTCAGAATTTTGAGGAAGCGATTTTGAAGGCTGCGCGAGGCCTTGAAGTCGGCGTAAAAGACTTGAATCTTCCTGCCTTTGAAAAAGAAGGCGATGAAAAAATCCGTGAACGCGTAAATCAGTGTACTGACCAGAGAATCTTTGCGATTTATCAGGCATTGAAACGAAAGCTTCTATCTGTGGAAGAAATCCATGAAATCACAAAGATCGACGAGTGGTTCCTGTGGAAGCTTGAAAAAATTGCGGAGACGGAAATCTCTGGGGATTTTAAGGGGCGAAGCCCCTTAGGAGAAGGGGTAGCGGAAAACGCGATAGCGGTTGGAGCGAGGGGAAGGCTTTCCCCTTCAATGCCTTATCCGCCACGGTCTTTCAAAATGGTCGATACCTGTGCCGGTGAGTTCAATGCGGAGACTCCGTATTTCTATTCAACGACAGGCGGTGAGAATGAAGCGGAATTGTTCTTGAAGGAAAACGCATGAAAAACTACGTTAGTGTAGTTTTTTCATGGCTGAGTTTTTGTCGTTGCCAAAAGCTCACGAAGTCGTTGCCTCCATGCAACGCCGTGTGATAGCGCGTTATAGCGCGCAATAGCGCAAATGCTGATTTTTTAGAAGGAGTTTATGTATGTGTGGATTTGTTGGTGCTTTTGATTTGAACTGCGGCGGTCAGCCGGTTGGAGAAGGCTTAAAAGAAGAACTCCGTGCACAGATTCTTGAGATGAGCAAGAGAATCAGACATCGAGGCCCGGATTGGAGCGGAGTTTATACCGGAGATAACGCGATTTTGAGCCATGAGAGGCTTGCAATCGTTGACCCTTTGAGCGGAAAGCAGCCTTTGGTGAGCGACGACGAGACGATTATTCTTGCGGTAAACGGCGAAATCTACAATCAGAAAAGTCTTCGCGCTGAATTTGCCGGAACATACAATTTCCGAACACAGAGCGACTGCGAAGTTATCATTCCACTTTACAAAAAATATCGTGAAAGCGGCGATTTTTCCGCAATGATTGAAAAACTTTCGGGCATCTTTGCGTTCGCGCTTTATGACAGCAAAAATGACGTTTATCTGATCGGTCGTGACGAAATCGGCGTAATTCCTCTGTATCAGGGCTGGGACAAAGCCGGAAGATATTATGTTGCGAGCGAACTTAAGGCTCTTGAGGGCGACTGCGTTACAATCGAGGAATTCCCGAACGGCCATTATCTGTATTCAAAGGACAAGAAGCCTGTACGATGGTACAAGCGCGACTGGGAAAGCTTCGACGCGGTTAAAAAGAATCCTTGCGCCACTGACGACAACGGCGAAATCATCAATCCGAGCGTGATTGAAAAAGTTCGAAACGGACTTGAGGCGGCTGTAAAAGCCCAGCTGATGAGCGATGTTCCTTATGGCGTTCTTTTGAGCGGCGGCCTGGACTCTTCGATTATCGCGGCAATCACCCAGAAATACAGCAAAAAGCGTGTTGAGAGCGACAGCCGTGAGAGCGCATGGTGGCCGCAGCTTCATTCGTTTGCGGTCGGTCTTGAAGGATCTCCTGACCTCGTTGCGGCTAAAAAAGCGGCTGACTATATCGGCACGGTTCATCACGAAGTTCATTTTACGATTCAGGAAGCGTTGGATGCTTTGCCTGATGTAATTTATCACATCGAGACTTATGACATTACGACTGTACGCGCTTCAACTCCGATGTATCTTCTTGCACGCGTAATCAAATCTATGGGAATCAAGATGGTTCTTTCGGGCGAAGGAAGCGACGAGCTTTTCGGCGGATATCTTTACTTCCACAAGGCTCCGAACGCGCAGGAATTCCACGAAGAGCTTGTACGAAAAATGAGCAAGCTTCATTTGTATGACTGTCTGCGCGCAAACAAATCTCTCATGGCTTGGGGCGTTGAAGGACGAGTTCCGTTCCTCGACAAGGATTTCATCGACATTGCGATGACTTTGAACCCGAAGGACAAGATGAGCATCAAATTGCCGGACGGAAAACAGCGCATTGAAAAATGGATTCTGCGAAAGGCGTTTGAAGATTTGCTCCCGGAAAACATCGTATGGAGACAGAAAGAGCAGTTCAGTGACGGCGTAGGCTACAACTGGATTGATACGCTCAAAAAGATGACTGAAGAAAAAGTGAGCGATGCTGAGTTTGCCCGCCGCGAAAACCGTTTCCCGGTGAACCCGCCGAAAACAAAAGAAGAATATTACTACCGCGAGATTTACAGCCGTCTCTTCCCGAGCGACAGCGCGGCGCGGGTTGTTCCGCATGAAGCAGGCGTTGCGTGCAGCACGGCAAAAGCTCTTGAATGGGATGCCGCATGGAAAAACATGGACGAGCCAAGCGGCCGTGCAATAATGGGAGTTCACGATAATGCTTACTAGAAGAAGTCCTGCATGGATGCAGGAAAAGAGTCAGGAGAGAATTTTTGCTGCCTGCGAAACTTGCAGAAAAATTCTCGTACGAATCAGAAAATCCACAGACGGATTTTCTGTTCGAGGAGTACATAATGATGCCTACTAGAAGAAGTCCTGCTAATAAAACAATTGTCGTACTTGGTTCGGGGCCAATCCGAATCGGTCAGGGAATTGAATTTGACTACGCGAGCGTTCAGTGCGTTCAGTCGCTGAAAAAACTCGGCTATGAAGTTGCGATTATCAACAACAACCCTGAGACTGTCTCAACCGACTTCGACACAGCCGACCGCCTCTATTTTGAGCCGCTCACGCCGCCCGATGTAATGAACGTGCTTGCCGTTGAAAAACCGCTCGGTGTTGTCGTGGCGTTCGGCGGCGGTACTGCGATCAAGCTGGCAAAATACCTGGACAGCCAGGGCGTGAAGATTCTGGGAACGAGCGCGGATGCGATTGACCTTGCCGAAGACCGTGAGCGCTTTGAAGAACTCTGCGACAAATTGAACATCAAGCGTCCGCGCGGACTCACCGTTTTTACGGAAGCGGAAGCGTTGGAAGCTGCGGCAAGAATCACTTATCCTGTTTTGATGCGCCCGAGCTACGTTCTCGGTGGTCAGAACATGATTATCGCGCGCAACAATGCGGATGTAAAAGAATACATGAAAATCATTCTGCGAGGCGGAATCGAAAATCCTGTCCTGATTGATAAATATATGGAAGGAAAAGAGCTTGAGGTCGACTGCATCTGCGACGGCGAGGATGTTCTGATTCCTGGAATCATGGAGCACATCGAGCGCACTGGCATTCACTCTGGCGATTCAATTGCGGTTTATCCGGGCGTTTTTGACAAAAAAATCGAGGAAAAAATCGTGAAGCAGTCGTGTGACCTTGCTCTGGCACTCGGCACAAAGGGACTCGTAAACATCCAGTATTTGATTTATGACGACGGAAATGGCGATGACCTCTATATAATAGAAGCAAATCCGCGCTCAAGCCGAACGGTTCCGTATTTGAGCAAGGTTTCGGGCGTTCCGATGATTGAGCTTGCGACTCGTGCGATGCTCGGCGAAAAAGTGCGCGACATGGGATTCGGCACGGGATTGTACCGAAAGCCGAATTATTTTGCGGTGAAAGTTCCTGTGTTCAGTTTTGAAAAGCTCATGGATGTGGACACCCATCTCGGCCCTGAGATGAAATCAACTGGCGAAGTTTTGGGAATTGCGGCGACTCGCGAAGAGGCTATTTTCAAAGGAATGGCTGCCGCCGGCTGGAAGATGTATCGCCCAAACGGGGTGCGGGGTGTCCCTGCAGAGGGGGTAGCGGAAAACGCCGAAGGCGGTTGCAGCGAGGGGGAGGCTTCCCCCTCTGGAATCCTATTTTCGGTGCGCGCTACTGACTTGCCGGAACTTCCTGCACTTGCAAAAAAATTCTACGACCTCGGATTTACGCTTTACGCCACCACTGGAAATGCCGTCACAATTGAACGAAGTGGTATGCCTGTAATTCAAGTTGCGAAAGTCCATGAAAACTACAGCGACAATGTTATGACTCTTCTTGAGAGCGGAAAAATCGCGTATGTTGTTTCGACTTCCGCAAAGGGACGCGACCCGGTTGCAGAGAGCGTAAAACTCCGCCGCCTTGCCGTTGAGCGTGACATCGACTGTCTGACTGCAATCGATACGGCAAACGCGCTTGCAGATTGTCTGGCGTCAGATTTTTCGGAAGAAAATA
Source organism: uncultured Treponema sp. (assembly GCA_947170195.1). Taxonomy (GTDB): domain Bacteria; phylum Spirochaetota; class Spirochaetia; order Treponematales; family Treponemataceae; genus Treponema_D. The sequence continues at coordinate 18,164 of CAMVSS010000013.1, forward strand.
CAACGCTTGTTGATATCACGAAAATTTCTTAAGTGAACCGATTATGGAAACGCAGAAAAATGATTTGAAGACGATTTTGAACAAGCTGAAAGACACCCGCGAGCAGGAAATCCTCTGCCAGATGCAGGAAATTTATTCAAAAATTGCCGAAATGCAGGGTGATTGGTATTCAAAATCAAAATTCACATGCCCTCAGGGCTGCGGAGAATGCTGCCGTAATTTCGAGCCTGATGTTTTGGATTGCGAGGCTGATTTTATGGCGGCTTGGCTACTGGAAAATCAGGGCGAAGTTGCGGAAAATGTTTCTCAGGGAAAGTTCCCGTTCCCTGAGAACAAGGGATGTCCGTTCTGGGCAGAAAAAGCAGAATATCACTGCACGGTTTACGGAGCGCGTCCTTTTATTTGCAGGCTTTTTGGCGGATGTGCTTCAAAATCAAAGAAGGAAGAACTTGTTTTCAAGCCGTGCAAATTTTATCCTGCGGAAAAGCTTGCTGAGCATAAGCCTCCGCTTGCACACAGGCAGTATTCCGAGCAGGAAATAAAAGAAATATTCGGCGCTCTTCCGCCTGCAAACACGGATATCATGGAGAACGTCATTTCGCTGAATCCGGACAATCATTCTACAAAATTGATAAGGGACAGCCTGCCGGACGCGATAAAACATTTGAAGTGGATTTGTAATTTAGTCAGTTAATGGAGATTATATTATGAGTAAATTTATTTTTGTAACAGGAGGCGTAGTCAGCGGCCTCGGAAAAGGAATTACCGCAGCTTCTTTGGGGCGACTTTTGAAATGCCGCGGTCTAAAAATCACCAGTCAGAAACTTGATCCCTACATGAACGTTGACCCGGGCACGATGAGCCCTTTCCAGCACGGTGAAGTTTTCGTAACTGAAGACGGTGCAGAAACCGACCTCGACCTCGGTCACTACGAACGATTTATCGACGAAAATCTTACTAAATATTCAAACCTCACAAGCGGACGCGTTTACTGGAACGTTCTGAACAAAGAACGCCAGGGCGAATATCTAGGACAGACAGTCCAGATTATTCCGCACGTTACGAACGAAATCAAGGATTTTATTCTGAAAAATGCAGAGGTAAGCGGCGCGGACATCAGCATAGTCGAGATCGGCGGTACAATCGGTGATATTGAAAGCCAGCCGTTCCTTGAAGCAATCCGCCAGCTCGCCCTCGAAGTAGGCCGCCGCAACTGTCTTTTTATTCACGTCTGCCTCGTGCCTTACATCAGCGGCTCTGACGAATACAAATCAAAGCCGACCCAGCACTCGGTAAAGGAACTGATGGCTGTCGGAATTCACCCGGATATCATAGTTGCCCGCTGCGACAAGGAAATCCCGATGGATATCCGCCGCAAAATCTCGCTTTTCTGCAATGTCGGCGAAGACTGCGTGATCAACAACACAACCTGCAGGAGCCTTTACGAAGTTCCTCTCATGCTCCATGCGCAGAACATGGACGATGTTGTCTGCCGCGACCTTGGATTTGAAAACAAGGCTGACTACCCTGCCCTTGCCGAGTGGTCGCGCATGGTCGAGACAATTCATGCCCGCGATGGCGAAGTTCAGATTGCTCTGGTCGGAAAATATGTCAAACTGCACGACTCCTATCTGAGCATCATCGAGTCGCTGAACCATGCATCTTTCGTCGTCGGAAAAAACGTAAAGATCAAATGGATTGATTCTGACACCGTTACCGATCAGAATGCGCCGGAAATTTTTGCAGACTGCGCAGGAATAATTCTGCCGGGCGGATTCGGTCAGCGTGGAATTGAAGGAATGGTTTGCGCCTGCCGCTACGCAAGAACTCACAAAGTTCCGTATTTTGGAATCTGTCTCGGAATGCAGATCGCGGTGATTGAATTTGCCCGCTCAGTTCTCGGTTATTCAGATGCGAACAGCCGTGAATTTGACGAGATCTGCGAACACCCTGTCATCGACCTGATGAAAGATCAGGAGGGCGTAATAAAAGGCGGCACGATGCGCCTCGGAAGCTATCCATGCAAGGTCGCGGACGGCACGATTCTGAAAACAGCCTACAAAGCCGACTTGATCGAAGAACGCCACCGCCACCGCTACGAATTCAACAACGACTACCTTGACCAGATGAAAACCGCAGGTCTCACGATCAGCGGAACAAGTCCTGACGGCACTCTCGTTGAAGCCGTTGAGATTGCAGGTCAGTTCCATGTAGGCGTTCAGTTCCATCCTGAATTCAAGAGCCGCCCGAACAATGCAGGCCCGCTCTTCGTCGAATTCCTCAAAGCCTGCCTCTGATATCCTTCCTGTTTTGAGCTTGATTCATTCAGGCTCCGATGATTTCTTCTTAAGCAAAAAAAAACGTTATGAAGCACACACTTCATAACGTTTTTTTTATTTTTGCAACTGACTTTATTCAGCAGTACCCATCAAAAAATCATCGATCTGTTTTGCACACTCGCGACCTTCTGCGATCGCCCAGACAACAAGTGACTGACCTCGGTGCATGTCGCCAGCCGTAAAAATCTTTGCCTTGCTCGTAGCATAGCCAGAAGAAGCAGAAACCGTTCCCCGTGCACCAAGCTCAACGCCAAAGGCATTCGCAGTGTAGGCTTCGCAGCCGGTGAATCCTGCCGCAACAAGAAGGAGATCGCAAGGAAGCGTTTTTTCGGTTCCGGCTCTCTCGACCAGCTCTCGCTTTTCGTCCTTTGTCTGGAACTCAACTTCAACTGTGCGCACCGCCGTAATGTGTCCGTTTTCAGAAATCACTTCCTTGACGGTTGTCTCATAAACGCGCGGGTCATTTCCGAACTTTGCGATTGATTCTTCTGCGCCATAGTCGGTCTTGAGCGTTTTAGGCCACTCCGGCCACGGATTATTTGGCGCGCGCTCAATCGGCGGACAAGGCATCATTTCGATCTGAGCCACGCTTGCAGCTCCGAGTCGGATTGCCGTTCCTGTGCAGTCGTTTCCAGTGTCGCCACCACCGACAATAATAACATTCTTTCCAGCGACTTCGATGCCGGCGGTTTCGTTCAGCATGTTTTCAATCTGCTCGTTTGCAGGAATCATGTTGATTTTCTGTAGAGCCTCACCAGTGGCGATCACGCATTTCGTGACGGCCTTGAGGAAGTCTACTGCGAACATCATTCCTCCGGCAGCTCCGTTACCTTCTTTTTTTAGGGCATCGATTCCGCTTGAAGCCAAAGCGCGGGCCTTTTTAGCTCCGCAGCAGAGTGCCACCGCATCATATTCATTCAAAATATGCTCGCTTGACGTAGAGCGACCGACATCAGCGTTGAAAACAAACTCGACGCCCTCTTCTTTCATAAGATTGATTCTGCGCTCAACGATTTTTTTGTTGAGCTTCATGTTCGGAATTCCGTACATCAAAAGGCCGCCGGCTCTGTCTTCGCGCTCGAAAACCGTAACGCTGTGACCTCGGCGGTTGAGCCAGTCTGCAACAGCAAGGCCGCTCGGACCTGATCCGATTACCGCGACTTTTTTTCCGCTCCTGTGAGCAGGTTTCTGCGGCTTCATGTAGCCTGTTTCAAAAGCTTTTTCGATGATAAAAAGTTCATTGTCGTGGACTGTGACTGCTCCGTTTGACTCACCGGCTTCTACGACCGGACTTCCGCAGTTGCAAGCCTTTTCGCAGAGGGCGGGGCAGACGCGACCTGTGAACTCAGGAAAACTTGAAGTCTTTAAAAGCCGCCATGCCGCCATATCAAACTGACCGTTGTAAAGCGCGTCATTCCATTCAGGAATATAATTGTGAAGCGGACACCCCGTGACCATACCCTTGAGCTTGAGGGCCGAAGCGCACATCGGTACGCCACAGTTCATGCAGCGAGCAGCCTGTTCACGTCTTGCCTTTTCGTCAAGCTTCGGATGAAATTCCAAAAAGTTCTTGATTCGATCCAACGGCGGAATGTTTCCGTTTTCGATTCTTTTGTAGTCCATAAATCCTGTCGGTTTTGCCATGTCTTACCTCACGAACAAAAAAAAGAGGTCGTAGATAAAACCTTGTAAAACTACAAAATTTTATCTACGACCTCTTTGTCTCGATTAAATTTAGTATGACGAAATGAAAGCCGGCTGTCAATAATTTGACATGCTTTCCGCCCAAAATTAAAAAAGTCATGGGACTAGCTCAAAACTTGCATCTCAAGTTTTGCACATGCGGGTCGATTCCTGCCCGCAATGCCCGTTACTAATCCCACTTGGTCTTATTCGCAAATCTTACCAGCGCAAGCATCACGGGAACTTCCGTAAGAACTCCGACAGTCGTTGCCAATGCCGCAGGACTTGAAGCTCCGAACAGCGCGACCGCAACAGCAACTGCAAGCGGAATCACCACGAAAAGAGCAACGCTTACGAACAGCGTAGAATACGGAACCGAAACATCGCCTACGCCGAGAAGGAATTTTACAATCGGAGCGAACGCAAGCAGGATAATCAAATCGTTAGTCGCAACCTGAACAACAGTGTACGCAGGATTTCCCTTAGTGAGCGTGCTCCACACGAAGACCATCGCCGTACATGGAGCCGCACCAAGAAGCACCGCGCCCGAAAGATACTGCGAGCCAAGCGCCGATTTCAGATGGTACAAATCAAACCCGAAATTTTCGGAAAATGATTTTTCAAATCTTGAGAAAAACATTATCCGCGAAATTAAGGTGCGAGAACAAAAGGCGTACTGATCACGCCTTATTCAAAAAACTGGTGGAAATCTTCTGACTTTTCATAATGCCACTCCTATAATTTCATGCGCATCGAAACAACGCCGTCCTGCTCATCAGTTGACAAAAATCCCAGCCGTCCGTACAGTTTCCATGCGCGGTTCATAATTTCAGGTTTTGTGCTGAGAGTCAGTGTCTCAAAACCAAGCTGTCTTGCGCGGTCAAACAGCGCCGAAAGCATGAGCTTCGAATATCCTTTTTCCCTGAAATCTGGCTTTACATACAGACGCTTGACCTCGCCGGTTTTATCATCAGTCTTCTTGAGCGCAACGCAGGCAACAGGTACGCTTTCCTCAAGCCCCAGAAGCACAGCACCTCCTGAATAATACGCACCCAAATCCGAAATCTCATTTGAAAACGACACAAAGCAGCTTTCCGCTCCCGGCATCTTCGAGTATTCCTTAAAAAGCTCCGAAACATTTTTGAAATCTGAATCAAAATCCACACAGTCCACGATTGTAAGATCACTCATATTTTTTTCTCCCGTACACAATTTTTTTACATTGATATTTGTCAATATGAGTGTAGTATCTCAAAAAGATGAAAGTCAATATGTATGTAATCTTCAAACGGTATAATAATGCACTTTCGCATTTTCACATACCGCAGACTAAAGTACATACAAAAAAATCATGCGCTCCAGAAAATGCTTTACATCGTTCAGGATAATCTTTTTGGGCGTTCAGTAAAATCTTCTACGTACAAAAACAGAATATATTTGTACGCTCAGGATTTTACTGAGCGTCGTAGAACAAAGTATTTTTGTCCGTAAAATATTTTACGGACAGGCGTAAAAGAAAATATTTTTGTACTGAGAAGCCCATGCAATACGGCTGTAAAAATCTTTTTCACAATAAACTGCTTGGAGTGGGGGAGAGCTGGACAACTATTCTCCCTGCGGAATATTTTCGTTCAGACTTTTGTTGCGGTAGTTTAGATTTGTGCGGGCTGTATAGCCCAGTTTCTGCCAGAAAGAGTTCGCCTTGTCATTGTCTTTGAAGACTAAGCCGAATGCTTTTTGAATTCCCTCGTTTTTTAGCGCAGTTTCTGCCATTTTTACGAGAGTTCCGGCGATACCTTTTCGCTGAAATTCCGGGTTAACGCAAAGGTGATGAACGATTCCTCTTCTTCCATCGTGTCCGGCAAGAATTGTTGCAATGATTTTTTCATTGCATAAAGCCACAAAACATGTCGATGGATTTCGATTAACGTAGCGAGAAAAGCCCTCGAAACTGTCATCAACAGGATTTAATGCCCTTTTCGTCTCGGGAACAGTGTTCCAAAGCTCAAAAATCCCGTCAAAATCAGTTAATTCAACTTTCCTAAAAGAAATATCTTCGTCCATTTAAGACCTTCGCTTTCGATCGCCATAAATAAATTTTACTGAATGTAACATAATAATTTTGCTTCGACAACCTTAAAGGGAAATTGTGCTATACTTTGAAAAATGAACACCACAGAAACAATCACCCACTCAATCCCGCCGGTCTGGAACGCTGAGAGTCGCATTCTGATTCTCGGAACAATGCCATCGCCCAAAAGTCGTGAGGCAGGATTTTTCTACATGCATCCGCAAAACAGGTTCTGGCGCGTGATTCCTGCTCTTTTCGGGGAGGCGCTCACTTTGCAAAACAATGCGAGCGACCGCACGGCGGCCATCGCTGAACGACGGGAGTTCCTGCTCAGACACAATATCGCCCTCTGGGATGTGCTTTCCAGCTGCGAAATCAATGGCGCATCAGATTCTTCGATTAAAAATGCAGCCCCGAACGACTTTCACGAGATTTTTGAACGCTCACAAATCAAACATGTGTTCTGCACAGGGAAGACCGCATTTTCTCTCTGGGAAAAATTCTGTGCCAGCGAATACGAAGAACACTACAAATTGACATGCGGTTGTCTTCCAAGCACAAGCCCTGCAAATGCCGCATGGTCGCTTGAAAAACTGATTGTGGCGTACAAAGTGATTTTGGAAAGGGGCTGTTTGAATCCTTAGAAAAGCTGATTTGTTTACGAGCCGAACAATGCGGCAAACGCATTCCGCGCGCTGTCTGCTTTGTTTTCGCCTGATCCTGGAGTAGGAGAGCGGTTCACTGAAAAATAATCGCAGAAATTTGCGCGCTCTTTGTCTTTTACAAGTTCATCGATTGTTTCGTGGCAATCATAATGGCTTCCCGGTGCGTAAAATTTGCAGTTTACGCAGGAATGTAAGTCCGCGCCGCAGAACTCGCATGTTGAAGAGCGGACTATTTGAGTCTGCCCGATCGGTTTTCCGCATTTTTTACACATAAATCCCCCTTAGAAAATCTGTCTATTCCACCTGAACCGTGCGCAGGCGGTAATATTCGCCCTGTTTTGCCATAAGCTCGTCGTGTGTGCCGATTTCTGAGATGCCTTTTTCGTTTACGACGGCGATTTTATCAGCATTTTTGACTGTCGAAAGGCGGTGCGCAATGACAATCGTCGTCCTGCCTTTTGAAAGCTCGTCGAACGAATGCTGGATTTTGATTTCCGTTGCCGAGTCCAGAGCTGAAGTCGCTTCGTCGAGAATCAGAATCGGCGGATTTTTGAGGAAACACCGTGCAATCGAAACGCGCTGTTTCTGACCGCCGGAAAGCTTGATTCCACGCTCGCCCACAATCGTGTCGTAGCCGTTCGGCATTTTCATGATGTCGTCGTGAATTTCTGCCCGCTGAGCCGCCAGCTGGATTTCTTTGTCAGTCGCACCGGGCTTTCCGTAAGCGATGTTTTCCCGGATGCTTCCCGCAAACAAAAATACATCCTGCTGCACGATTCCAATCTGCGAGCGGAGGGAACGCTTTTTGATTTTTTTGATATCGATTCCGTCGAGAAGAATCTGCCCGGAAGTAATCTCATAAAAACGAGGAATCAGATTGCAAATCGTAGACTTTCCGCCGCCACTCGCTCCGACAAGCGCAAATTTCTCCCCGGAATGAATGTCAAAATTCACGCCGCTTAAAACAGGGAAATATGCATTGTACGAAAATGACACGTCCTTAAAAGAAATGTTTCCCCGCGCGCTTAAAATTTCAACCGCATCAGGAGAATCTTTTGGCTCAGTGTCAGTGCGCATGATTTCAAGGAAACGGTGGAATCCCGCCATGCCGGTAGCAAACTGCTCGACAAAATTTGTGAGCTTACGAACTGGGGCGATAAAACTTGCGATAAAAAGATTCGCCGCCACAAGGTCAGGAAGCGTCATTCTGTCTTTCATAATAAAATATCCGCCGACTGTAAGCACCAGAAGCGACAGAAGATTGTTGCAAAACTCGATGTTGGAATGGAAAAACGCCATATAACGGAAGCGGACTTGCTTTGCCTTGCTGTATTCTGCATTGTGCACGGCAAACCGCTCTCTCTCAAACTCTTCGTTGGTAAAACCTTTGGTAACCCGGATGCCTGAAATGCTCGACTCAAGCCCCGCGTTCACTTCGGCGGTCGTCTCCTTAACTTTGACCGAAGTGCGCGAAAGGCTCCTGCGCGAGGCAATCACGATAAAAATCATAATCGGAAGCGCGATAATCACGATGAGCGCAAGTTCCCAGCGAATCTGAAGCAAAAGGAAAAACGAGCCCAAAATCGTGAGGACGGCAATCGAAAAATCTTCAGGTCCGTGGTGAGCAAGTTCGGTAATCTCAAAAAGGTCGGTCGTTGCCCGCGACATGATTTTACCCGTGCGGTGCGTGTCATAAAAACTGAACGGAAGCTTTTCAAGATGGTCAAAAACATCGCGCCTCATGTCCTGTTCGATGCGGTTTCCGAAAACGTGCCCCCAGTAATTTACAAACCAGTTGCAGAGCCATCGGATGCAGAATCCCAAAAACAGAACTCCGACTAGAATCAAAAAAAGCCTCAGACTTCTGTTCGGAATGAGGGTTGCAAGCGCATATCGGGAAAACATAGGAAACGCCACATCAATCGCCGCAATAAAAACCGCACAAATCATATCAGCAATAAAAAGAGGCAGGTGCGGCTTGTAATAAGAGAAAAAAATCTTAATCGGGTGTTTGGTATAATCCATGCGGACAGTGTAAACGAAAAGAGCGCAACCCGCAACTTGTTGCGGGTTGCGCCCGATTATTTATGAACCGCTTGCATAAAAAGTCCGTGGCGGTTGCAGTAGAACAGGAAATATCGTGTGCCGCTGATTTTAAATCGCGCCTGTGCTTCCTGTTCTGGATAGAGTTTTTTGATTTCCACGCCGTCATCGCGCACCGCGGCAATGAACGAAATATAATGCGTTTTGGTCATCTCGTGGGAAAGCGAAACAAAATACTCGTCTTCAGTCCGCTCGATGCTCATATTGTGATTTTCATCGCACGGCTCGGCTTCAAGGGCTGGGAGCGTAAGACCGCAGCAACTAACGACGACCTCGCCTGTGCTTTCAATCACATTGGCGCATACCGGGCAGACATAAAACTGCACGCGCGTCATTTTGCCCGCACGATTTGTGTTCACCACTCGCTCTCCGGCAAAAAGCTCAATCACCGAAACACCGAGGGCCGAAGAAAGAGGTTCGATAAGCGACACGTCAGGATAGCCGCGCCCTGTCTCCCATTTGGAAACCGCCTTGTCGGTCACATTGATTTTTTCGGCAAGTTCTGACTGCGTAAGCCCTTTCTTTTCTCGCAAGCGCTTAATCATCGCGCCGGTAACATACTGGTTCATATTTTCCTCCGTATATACAAAGGATATGCCGGATGCGCCCTACCGGCAACCTACGCATTGTAGAGAGGTCAGCGCGATTTGTTTTTCGATTACTTTTTCAAAACTGGATATGCCGGAGTTCACGGGTATATCTGACTCAGAATTTCTCTTGTTTGATTCTATCTTTCGACAGAATATCAAGCCTTTTATTGACATATTCAGCCACCTGATTTATCGTTATATATACTAGCATGATTAGTCGATAAATTTGGAGGTGTTTATGGCTTTTGCAAATTATGACAATGCTACGGCAATAAAGATGATTCACGCGTTTGTGCCCATCAGCCGCCTGAACAAGGGCGAGGCCGGTAGAATCATCGACGAGGTTAAGGCAGACGGAATCAGGGTCATCGTGAAGAACAATGTTCCAGAGTGCATCATGATT
>CAMVSS010000014.1 GCA_947170195.1 uncultured Treponema sp.
TTGGAGAATACTCTTACGAAGACGACATCAGAGTCCAGCGTCAGGAAGCATTTGAAGAAGGACAAGAAGCTGGAATAGAAAAAGGCGCGCAGGCAAAGGCCATCGAAAACGCACGAAGTTTTTATGCAAACGGTGTTTCCTTGGAAATAATCGCAAAGTCCCTGAACATGCCGATAGAAAAAGTCAAAGAAATCGTAAGCAAAACCGAAGTTACTTCCAGCTAAAAATAAAATTCAGATGCAAAGCACAACACACAATGGCGGAGGGAATATATGACCTGGCAGCAGGCATAAAAAAATCCCGCGGAACTTGAAGTGGACTTCTAAGTACTGCGGGATTTTATGGAAGTGAGCGGACTTGAACCGCCTACCTTTTGAATGCCATTCAAACGCTCTAGCCAGGTGAGCTACACCCCCAATTTTTTTCAGTATAGCATATCCATTCCGAGGGGTGCTAGTGTTTTTGCCGGCGTTTGTGATGTTTTACAGTCTGATTGCGATAATCTGGCTTATATCTTTCAGCTGGAAGTCGATGAAACTGAGTTTTGTGTCCGGATTTCCGACTTTGAGCCATGAATCTTCTGTAAGCGTTTCTTTTGGATCTGCGAGCGTATTAAATATTACCCACTGATACGGAGCTACGGGATTGTTTCCTGTCTGCAGGATGATGCAATATCTTGTGGATGCATTTTTGTTCAGCTGGAGCATGTCGGAGACTTCCAGCCAGCTTGAGTAGTTTTCGACTGTGACGTTCGTTCCGGTGAGTTTCATAAAATCCGCTATTTTCTCGTATTTGAAGGTCTGTACGGTTCTTTCATCGGTCTTTTTTATGTCAAAAAAATCTGTTGAGCGCGTTGCTTTCATGTCGATCTTGTTGTTGAGAGCGACGGCGAGCGTTAAGAGGCTGACATAAAAGTTTCCGATGTATGGAATCTGTGGCGGGCAGTATTTGAACGGGGCTGAGCCTGCCGCAAGGAGCAGATCCCTGCATTTCTTCGAGTTTTCTTCCGCGAGCGGATCCATTTTTTGGTTGGAAACATATTTATAGGTAGAAAACTGCGTCAGGTCGATTGGCAGAAGGTTCGTGCCCTTTTCCCTGCGGTTTACATCCGGCTTGTACTTCAGGAGAATCTCCATCTTTTTAAAATCATTTGCGTATGCGAGCAGGTGGAGAAGCGACATGTTGTTGGCCGTGCTTTCGTCGAGGTTGATTTTTTTTGAGTTCAGCAGTGCGCATGCTTTTTCAAAGTTGTCCAAAGAAAAATATGCAAGCGCGCACGGAACGTTTAGTCCCGACTCCGTCTTTTGATTTGTTTTTGTTCCGGATTCTATCAAATCCTTGAATGTCTGGTAGTCGTCTTTGATAGCGGCATCGATCAAAGATCTGTTTTTTGCTTTTGCTGAGACTGTCGTCAACAAAGCTACAGATAAAATTAATGCAGATATGATTTTTTTCATATGAAAACCTGTTCCAATCCTTAAGTATGTGATAGTAAAAATATACAGTTTTGCAAAAAAAATGTCTTTCCCCCCGCGCTGTTTGTTTTTCGGGCAGTTTTTAAATCTGTTGCTTTTCTGCCTGCGGCCCGGGGCTGTCAAATCTAATTTGTGGGCATAGCTAAAATCTTGCTTTCAGCGTTTTTTTTAACTTTTCTTGTGATATTTGACGAAGGGATTTATAATTATTTTATGGATATCTGGAGAGAATCTGATAATAATAGAATGCGAGCCGGTCATCTCCTTTCTCTGGCGCTGGGCATCGTCACAATCATTGGAATTTTGCACGGCGTTGTTTCCCTATGCTCGCAGATTTTTTCTTTGCAGAATGATTCTCCCGTTCAGAAAACCGTGATGGCTGACAACCGCAAGCATGTTCTGTTCGTATCAGCTTTTGACAATCTTTTGGGCAGTACGGAAACCCAGATAAAAGGCCTTAAGAAGGTATTCGATTCTTTTGATGTTGATTTTGATTCCTTTTCGATGGACATTATTTTTTATGACGACCCGTCCCTGGAAATGTCAAAAAATCTTTTTGCGCGCCGTATCGAAAGGCAGATGCCGATTGACGTAATAATTTTTGGCGATGAGGAGGCTCTTTCCTTTGGCGAGAGCATCCAGAAAGATGTCCTGAAGGATATTCCGATTTTCTTTCTGGGCGTTACGAATGATGTTCATGCGGAAGAGGCTGCAAAAAATCCTTATATAAGCGGATGTGTCGAAAAATCTTATTTAAAAGAGACGATCGAGCTGGGAATGAGGTTTTTCCCGATGGCGAGAAAGGTTGTCGCGATTTTTGATGATTCGGGTGCCGGTAAAATCAGGCAGAAAGAATTCTTTGCACTGAAGGATTCTTATCCGGGATATCTGTTTCGAGGCTTGAACACTTCCGAAATTTCCCGCGATATTTTCAGGAAGCGGCTCCACATGCTCGAGTCGGATACAATTCTGATCTCTCTCGAAAACGGTGAGGATGCCAACGGAAACAAGTATTCGCCGCTGGAAAACATAAAATTCATCTCGAAAAATACTTCAATCCCTGTGTTTACGAATGATATCGCCGCGATCGGAAAAGGTTTTCTGGGCGGAAAGGTGATCGATTACGAGGAGGCGGGAATGCTTACCGCGCTGTCGATAATGGACAGCTTGAACGGTCTTATAGATATTTCGGCAACCCCTATGTTCAATACGGCCGATGCAAACTATGTCATCGACAGCAATGTTATGCGCCGCTACAACCTGAATCCGAATCTCCTTCCTGCCGACACGATCTTTGTAAACAGAGCCCGCGACTATCTCAAGCATTACAAGAACATCATCATTCCTGTAATCCAGATTATGTTTTTCCTGCTCGTCCTTTTGCTGATCCTCATAAAATACTTGCTTGAGCTTCGCAAATCCAGGCAGAAGATTCTTTACAATTCTTTGCACGATCCTCTGACAGGTCTTCCAAAGCTTGATATCCTGAGCAAAAAAATCGAAGACGCCATGGCAAGAAAAATCAAATTTGCAGTGGTTTCCATCGATATCAGTGATTTTGACATTATAAACGACTCCAATTCCTATAAATGCGGTGATTTTGTCATCAAGGAGCTGGGGGATCGGCTTTCATCCCTTTCCAAGGAGGGCAATTATGAGGTCGCCCGAGTGATGGGACCCCGGTTTATGCTCCTGTATCTTACCGGTCATTTCGAAGAAAAGGATCCCGAGATTTATTTTTTACGTCAGCTCATTGGAAACGAAATAGAATTCAAAGACAAAAGCCTGTTCTTGATGACTAACATGGGAATCGTCAATTCCAATGCTTTGTTTTCCGTCGAGGATTACATAAAGAACAGCGACATAGCCCTGCACGAGAGCAAAAAGCTCGGCAAGAACAAATCCTGCTTTTACACCGATGAAATAAAGCAGCAAATAAAAGAAAACACCGAGATTTCGACCGCCCTTGAGAACGCCTGCAAGGAAGAAGCTTTTTCCGTCTTGTTCCAGCCTCAGATAGATGTCCGCACCGGAAAGATCCATGCTTTCGAAGCTCTCGTAAGGCTCCAGTCAACCAGAATCTCCCCTGCGCTTTTTATTCCGGTCGCCGAGCGTGACGGGCACATCGCAAAAATCGGCAGAATCGTTACCGAAAAGGTCATAAAGCAGATGGCTGAATGGCGCGATGCGGGAGTGGAGCTTTACCGGGTCTCAATCAATTTCTCTGCGGCTCAGATCGGAGACAAGGGATACATTCCGTTCTTGCGAAAATTGCTCTGCGATTACAAAATACCGTCCGAGCTTATCGGCATAGAGATAACAGAAAGTCTTTTTTTGGGAAACAAAAGCGAAGCCGCGGAGCTTTTCAATGAATTTGACGAGCTGGGCATAAAAATCTCGCTCGATGATTTCGGAACGGGCTATTCTTCCATCAATTATCTGACCTACCTTCCGATCGAGAACGTAAAACTTGACAAGTCCACGGTAGATATTTATCTGGACGGAAAGGCTGATTTTATCAGGAATGTCGTGAATTTGGTTCACTCCCTCGGCATGAAAATTACGATCGAGGGCGTTGAAGATATGTGGCAGTACGAAAAACTAAAATCGTTCGACTGTGATTTTATTCAGGGGTATTTTTTCAGCAAACCCCTGACCGGTGAAGAGATAAAAACCTTTACACCTGCCGTTCTCTCAACGTAAAATATGAAGAAAAACAATAATATCATCGAAATAGTTTGTATCGTAATCGCTTCTCTCTTTATAATTTATTCTGCGGAGCGTTTCTTTTCTTTGATTCTGGCGTACAACGCAACGAAAATCACCCAGCCGAAAACGTTCAAAAATGATAACAAGAACATCATCTTTCTCAGTTCGTCGAACCTCAGCGACGAGGAAACCGCCGCACGTCTTGTCGGTTTCAGAAGTGTCGTGGAAAAATACGATGTCGTGACGACTCTAGAGTTTATGAACATGAGGATTTCCAACGCCGAGGAGTCAAAAGAATCATTCTATCGGGGATTTAAGAACAGGCTCCTTGCGGGCGAAATTCTTCCGGCAGTCATCGTGGCCGAGGGAAATTATGCGCTTGATTTCGTTGCGACTTATCAGGATGAATTGTTCAAGGACATTCCGGTCGTATTTTTCGGTGTTACGGACTATGACCTTGCTGAAAGGGTGAAGTCAAATCCGATGATCACCGGCGAAATAGAAGATCTGTTCGTGGATGATGTCGTCCGCGTTGCAATTTCCCTTATACCGGACATGAATCATGTCGTCCTGGTCACGGAAGACTCCGACACCGAACCTTTGGCACAGAAGAATTTCAGCCTGCTTCGCTCCCAGTTTCCGGGCTATCTTTTTTCCGTGCTGAACACCTCGAAAATCTCTCAGGAGGAGCTTGCAGAATCCTTAAAGCAGATTCAGAACGATCATATCATAATTTTCCTTGACCCGAGCGAGGAGGCAGAAAAAAAATATCTTTCGCTGAACAGAACTCTTGAATTCGTGGCTTCGCACACTTCGGTTCCTGTCTTTACGAATTGTTATGCCGGAATCGGAAAAGGTTTTGCAGGCGCGTTTACGAGCGATCATTATAAGGTCGGTGCCCGCATTGCCGAAAAAACGGTAAGGATCATGGAGGGGACAGCTGTTTCCGACATCCCTTACGAGGTGAACGATTCAGGGCTTTACATTTTTGACCTAAGGCTAGTAAAAAAATATGGACTGAGCCGGAGAAAAATTCCTAACGGAGCTGTTTTTATAAATCCCGACGAGAGTTTCTGGCAGCACTACCGCGAATTTTTGATACCCGGCATTTTCTTCTTCTCTGGAATTTTGGTCCTTGCAGGCGTTTTGTTCTACTACATCATGAAAATCAAGCGACTGAACCTCGCAAGAAAGCATGAGCACTCTCACGATTATCTGACCGGTCTTTTCAACAGGTCTGCCTTGCGAAAAACAATCGAAAACGAAATCGAGCAAAGGGCAAAATTCTCTATAATTCTTATAGATCTCGATGATTTTAGGGTTATAAATGACCTTTACTTTCACGAGTGCGGAGATGCTTTCCTCAAGGAAATCGGCGACAGGCTTTCGCTTGTGCTTGCGGAAAAAGATTTTGAGATTGCGAGATGTTTCAGTGATATTTTCCTGATCATAATAAAGAACGAAGTCCTTATTCCTGGTGACAAAACGCTGAATCTCATAAACGACAACATCGCGGTTCCTTTTTTGTTCGACGGACTGAAAATCGGAGTTACTGCGAGCGTCGGTGTTGATGTTTCAAATGGCGACGGCAAAAAAACTGCTGACGAGATGCTGATAAATGTCGAGCTTGCCAGGGATATCGCAAAAATCGAGGGAAAAAACAGGATCGTATTCTTTACAGATGACATAAAGATTCAGAAGCACATCGAAAAGGAAATCTCGGATACTATTGAGGATGCTGTTTTCCACAACGGATTTACGGTGCTTTTCCAGCCGCAGATAGACGTAAAGACCGGTGAAGTCTACGGATTTGAGGCTCTTTCGCGACTCACCAGCGGAAAATACACTCCGTCCCAGTTCATCCCGGTGGCTGAGAAAAACGGAATGATTCCGCAGATCGGCAGGGTTGTAACGGAAAAAGCTATAAGGCAGATGTCTCGCTGGAAAAAAGAGGGAATCCCGCTGAAAAAGATGGCGATAAATTTCTCCGCGGGGCAGCTCGCGGATCAGGATTTCGTTTCGTACCTCGAAAATCTCCTCGACATTTACGACGTTCCCCCGGAGTTGGTAGAGATAGAGATTACAGAAAGTCTTTTTATGGGCAACGATAAAAAAGCTATGGATCTGTTCAAAAAATTCAAGAAGATCGGCGTAAAGCTTGCGCTTGATGATTTTGGAACAGGATATTCTTCGCTCAGCTATCTGACCTATCTTCCTGTGGACATGATAAAAATCGATAAATCCATAATCGATAACTATCTGCGCAACGAAGATTCCGAAGGCTTCATCTCGTCGCTCTCGAAGCTGATCCATTCCCTTGATATGGCAATCACTGTGGAAGGAGTCGAGGAGGAATGGCAGTTCCGGATCCTTAAAAAATGGAAATTCGATTACATTCAGGGATTCGTTTTCTGCAGGCCTCTCAATGGTGAGGAAGCCGGAAAATTTGTTCCGCAAAAAATAGAATAGAGCGAAAAAATTTGATAAGATGAAGATATGATACAAACTTATGAAATTGATCTTGATGATGCTCTCGTGGATGAGGCAAGCAGAATTTTTGAGTCTGTAGGCTCTGATATCGATTCGGCTATAAAGATTTTCTTAAAGCGTTCTGTCGAAAAAAAAGATTTCCCGTTTGAGGTTTCTGACTCTCAAAACGCCGGCGAAAAGGACGAAGCTTCGGACAGTGCCGATTTGACATCCGCTTCCGAAGGAACTGATGAAGAAAAAATGATTCGCGAGGCAACTCAGGAAAGCGACGGAGAAAATTCTGTCGACGAAGAATCTTCCGATGCCGATGATGCAGACGAAGAGGATGAGGACGAGACTTGCCCGGACAATCTTTTTGACGCGTGGAATTCCGACGAAAAAGAGACTGAAGCGCGATGACGGTCAAAAAAGAAAAATCTCCTCTCAATAAGACCATAGATTTTACCGAGGAAGAGGGCGTGCGGTATTTTTCCGGATGCATCTGTGACGGCGACGAAAAAAAATATACTTCGGAGCAGGTAACGGACAGAACGATTTTCGGCGATTCTCTCAGCGTGCTCGAGAAACTTCCCTCGAATTTTGCGGATCTAGTCATCGCGGATCCTCCATACAATCTTGAGAAAATGTACGGCGAGACAAAATTCCGTGCGCAGAGCAATTCGGATTACGCATCATATACGCTCAGCTGGCTGCTTCCTACGCTCAGAATTTTAAAAGACGAAGGCTCGATGTATATCTGCTGTGACTGGCAATCCAGCATAGTGATCGGCGGTGTGCTTGCTTCCTGCGAGGCAGAAAAAAAACTCAAAATCCGGAACCGGATCACCTGGGAAAGGGAGAAGGGGCGGGGAGCCAGAAATAACTGGAAAAACTGCCATGAAGACATTTGGTTCATTACGAAGGGAAACGAATACACTTTCAATCTTGACGCCGTAAAAATCCGTAAAAAGGTTATAGCTCCGTACAAGGAGCAGGGAAAACCAAAGGACTGGGCAGAGGAAGAAAATGGCAAATACCGCCTTACATGCCCGTCCAACTTTTGGGATGATATTTCAATACCATTCTGGTCTATGCCGGAAAACACTTCGCACCCGGCTCAAAAAGCGGAGAAGCTGCTCGCAAAATTGATTCTTGCCTCATCGAACGAGGGCGATATGGTTTTCGACCCGTTTTTAGGTAGCGGAAGCACTTCGGTGACGGCGAAAAAGCTCAGGCGGCATTGGTGCGGCATCGAGCGCGAAAAGCGATATTGCGAGTTTGCCGAATACCGGCTAAAAAGAGCTGACGATGATATGTCGATTCAGGGATTTGAAGGCGGCGTATTCTTGAAGCGGAACGAGCATCTGTAAGAAAGTCCTGATCAGGTTCTTCAGCTGCCAATCGGGACTTTTATGAAAATGCTGTGTGCGCGTGCTCATTCGCGTGCTCATTCGCTGCTACCATTCCAGCGTACATGTTATTGGAAGATGGTCGGAATAGCCGCTTCCGCTCCAGACTTTGTATCTTTTCGGCTTTCCTTCCGAATCTGCCCAGCTTCCCGCGCTCTCGCTTTTGAAATCGACCACATTGACTTCTCCGGCTGAAAAGATGTGGTCAATCTTCTCCCAGCCCTCGTTAAAATAATAGCTTCCGGTTTCTGATTCTTGCATGACGAGCCACGGCGAGAAAACAGGCAGCTCGTTTTTTCCGCGGAGAATCACGTTGGGGCGGTTTTGCGTCTGCCGGCATGCAAAGTCCTCATCTTTTATTTGCCTGAACTCGGAGATGTCGCGGTTAAAATCTCCGCAGGCGACAGCCCCATTGTTTTTTTCGAGAGCGGCTGCCATTAATCTGGAAAGCTGCTCCTCCTGATAGTTTCTCCAAACATCGCTTTCTTCTGCTCCGCCGCTCTTGCTCTTCCAGTGGTTTACGAAGAGAACCAGAGATTTGGTTTTGTCGTGCACCGAGAATTGAATTATTGGCCTCATAGACGGCTGTCTTTTTTGCTCCGACGTAATTTTTAAGCTGTGCACGGATATATCGGAGAGCGGAAGCCGCGAGAGAATTCCGCAGCCGATTGAAGAATTGTCATCCTTTGCAAAAAATCCGTACTTATATGTTTTTCGCAAATTGAAACTCCCTGCAAGATGATTGTAAATATCCATGAGCTGACCTTCTTTTTCCAGCTCCTCCATTACTACAACGTCCGCGTCCAGCTCGGAGATGACTTGCGCAAGGTGATTTAATCTGATTTCGTATTTTTCTTTGCTCCACCCGGATTTCGCCGAAGAAAATTCAGTGTATTCGTTTCCGTCGAACTGGGCATCGAAAAATGTCTCGAGATTCCAGTTCATCAGTTTTATTCTTTTGGTCTCAGCGGAAAATGGCAGGGAGCACGAAAAAGATGAGAAGACCATGAACAGCTGGATGAAAATCAGAATCCGAAGGTAACAGTTTTTGAAAATGTTTTTTTTGAAACTTCTTTGCATGTGAATGCCTCCACATATATATAGAAGGAGAAAATCACTTTTCGGCAAAAAATCTGAAAAAAATGTGAGATTTTGGGCACATTCAAAAAACAGAAGCTTTTCGAAGTTCCATTTCTGTTTTTGCGCCTGAATATTTTTTTATTTCCCAAAAAAAATATTTCGGAGTATAATATTTTTCGGAGAGTTGTTTTGTGGGTAAAAATTTTAATCGCTTTAAGCATTTTATAAGGTCTTCTCTTTTTTTAAGTCCATACGTCAAGAATTATATCCTTCTTTCAAATGCGCGTTCCGGAATCCATATCAGCGGGCTGATTGCGCTCCTTGAAATTTGGATGATCGTTTCAATGGTGATCCGCATCGCGACATCCGACACCACTTTCCCGATGCCGTGGATGATCCGGCATCTTTGCGCGTATTTTTTGCTCCTGTTAAATGCGCTTCTGATGCTGTGGTATTGTTTTCATTTTTTGCATGGTGACGAGGTAAACAAGCGGATCGGAAAAGCCATCAAAATCATTTTCTGCATCGCTTCTGTCTCTTTCGGAATTTACATATCGTATACAAGCATAAATCCTCGCGGGCAGGGATTCGCATTCTTTACGATGGAACTGTTTGCGATGTGCATCTTCGTCTGGCACCCGATCGGGAGCATCGCGCTGCTTTCCGGGTCATTCGCTTTTTATCTTTTTTTCCAGAACAAGCTTGAGCCGCTTTCTCTAAGCATGCAGATAAATTCCTTTACGGCCTGGGTCGCAATGGTTCTAATCACTTTCAACAATCGTCACCAGCGGCGCATTCAGGCAGAAAAGGACGAGAACCTTGAGAAATTGAATTCCTACCTTAAATTTAAATCTCAGGTTGATGAGCTTACCGGTGTTTTCAGCATGACTTATTTCCGAAAAAAGGCGATGGAGATTTTGCAGAATGAGGATGTCGATATCTCCGACCTGTGTTTTGTCTTTACAAACATCGAGAATTTTGCGAACTACAACGAGAAATACGGTTTCTCTACCGGAAATATTTTTTTGAGGCGGACAGGGCAAATCATAAAAGACATTTTTGAGGATGATTTGGTCGCGCGATTTTCAGACGACCATTTCGTCATCCTTTGTCACAGCAACGACCTTGAGAAAAAGCTTGATGCGGCAAAAAATAAAATTCTTCTTTCGGAAAGTTTTGTTCAGCTTGCATTTAAGGCAGGAATTTATCGCCCTACAGAGCGTCTGACTTCTCCTATAAACGCATGCGATTATGCCCGTTATGCCTGCAACAATGTCGGAAAGCATTTCGGCTTCGATATAGCGGAGTATGACGATGCGATGGCAAAAGAATTCCGCCTCAAGCAGTACATAATCAACAACATCGATAATGCGGTTCAGAACAACCTCATCGAGATTTACTATCAGCCTGTGGTGCTTGCCGAGAACGGCAAACTTTGCGGCGTTGAGGCCCTTGCCCGCTGGAACGACCCAGAATACGGACTTCTTCAGCCAGCATCTTTCGTTCCGATCCTGGAGGAATACCATCAGATTCACAAGCTCGACATGTATGTAATGGAAAATGTCTGCAGGGATATTTACAACGCGTACAATCTGGGGCTGCCTATCACTCCGGTTTCCGTAAATTTCTCTCGGCTCGACTTTGAGCTTTTCAGCCCGGTGGCGGAATTGAATCGATGCGTTGAGACTTACGGAATCTCAAAGCAGGATATCCACGTGGAGATTACTGAGAGCGCGATTGCGAGCACGGACACGAA
This sequence comes from uncultured Treponema sp., assembly GCA_947170195.1. Taxonomy (GTDB): domain Bacteria; phylum Spirochaetota; class Spirochaetia; order Treponematales; family Treponemataceae; genus Treponema_D. Next base: position 10,899 of record CAMVSS010000014.1, read on the forward strand.
GCTTATGGAGGCTATGAACGCTTTCCGCAACTGCGGCTTCTCGCTCTGGCTCGATGATTTCGGCTCAGGTTATTCAGGCCTGAACGTCCTCAAGGACTTCAATTTTGACATGATGAAAATCGATATGCTTTTTCTGAACAAGTTTTCCGAGAACAGCAAGACCCAGCCGATTCTTTCGAGCATAGTTTCTCTCGCGGATAAAATCGGAATGCAGACTTTGACGGAGGGCGTGGAGACCGAGGAAATGCGCGAATTCCTGAAATCGATCGGCTGCCAGCGCCTCCAGGGATTCCTCTTCGGAAAGCCGATGCCAAAGGACGAGCTGATGAGAAAGATTCAGGACGGAACCTATGACACGAGCGTGCTGGCTGTCAGAAAAAGAGGGGATAAGGGACAGATCGGCTGATTGCCTGATTTTTGAAAGCCCCTAAATCTTTTTTACGAAAACGTCCCCGTTCTGAGAAAATCCCATTTTCTGGAGATATTTTTCGTGGGCAGGGCAGGAAGATTTTGCCCTCAGCTCCGTTATGCCCTCGCTCGACAGATATGAATAGAGAAATTTTCCGACAGAGCAGTCGCGGTAGGCCGGAGTTGTGTAGTCAAGCTCCACATGAATGCTGCCTGATTGAGCTTTTGTGCAGACAAGAACGCCTGCGACGCCGGAAGAAGCTTCTTTTCCGCAGACAAGGTAGGCGGTCTTTTCTTCGCTGGCCGGTGCGGAAAAATCAGGAAAATATTTTTTGATATCCTCGGAGTTGCTTTTGAGGAAATGCTGCAGGAATGAATCTGATGACGAGACTTTCACAGCTGAATAGTCTTTTTTTACGTTCAGGAGCTTGTAAAGGTTCACGATATTGATCGCGATCAGACAAATCTGCATTGCGGCAGTAGGATAGGAATGAATGCACAGGGCGTAAGCTGCAAAAATCACGCAGCCGAAGGTGTTGATGATTCTGAGCTTTACGACCGACGTCATAAGCATGGAAACGATAACTAAAAATGAGCCTAAATAACCGATTATTTCAATAAAAGTTTGTATAGTCATGGAGGTAGTATAGCATAAAAATCTGAAAACACGAATCTAAAAATGACTCCGAAACTGTTTTAGGCAGGCTGTTCGGCAAGCGGTATTTTTACCATGATGCCGGGAAGTGAGTTTAAAACTTGCTAATTGAGAAATTTGGATTTAACATAAAAATGATATGCATAAATATATGGAGATTTCCATGAAACGAATTCTGTTAAAAAGGACTTGCTTAATCTTGTCCGCTTTTTTGTTGTTTTCATGTACAAAGAAAAATACTGAGAAAATCGGTTCGGATGTGCCGAATCACCATGTGATTATCACTTATCTTACGACCGGAAACAAACCGAAAGACAGCGGAACTTCCGAGATGCTGGAAAAGCTGAACGAGCGTCTTACGAAGCTCGTCAATGCCGAGCTTGTTATCTATTATATTCCTTGGAACAATTATCAGACCAACTATAATCTTAAGCTGACAGAAAAAGACGGCTCAATCGATTTGATTGGAACTGCAACGGACTGGCTCGACGCATGGAAAAATGCGGCGCTCGGTAACTTTATGCCGCTTCCCGATGAGATGCTTCAGAAATACGCGCCAAGAACATGGGAGTCGGTTTCAAAAGAGCATTGGGATGTCTGCCGAATGAACGGAGACATATATTTGATGCCTGAGGATAACTATACTCAGTGGACGAACCACGGATTCATGTACCGGCTCGACTGGGCAAAAGAGGCCGGTTTCTCAAACGGCGTGCACAGCTGGGAGGATATGACAAAATATCTTTCCTATGTAAAGAAAAACAAAAATGTAATTCCGTGGCACAGCAACGGAGCTTCGAGCACTTTCCATCCTGAGGGCTACATCTGCTCTAAGAGTGATTTTATTGTTGCGGACGGAATCACGTCGACAAACATGTTCGGCACTAGAAAGAGCAACATGAAGAAATTCTATTCTCCGCTTTACGAAGGCAATGAGCTTGTGGAATATGCAAAACTGATGCGGACTTGGAATCAGAACGGATTCTGGCCTAAAGATGTTCTGACAAACAACTCCGGCTACATCGACAACCGCGAGGAGTTCTGCGCCGGAAACACGGGCATCGAGCAGCATCACTGTCAGACTTGGTATACTCAGGTTTACAACAAGCTTAAAAATAATGTTCCTGGAGCTGACTCAGGATTCTTCTGGTTCGGCGAGGAATCTCAGAATGTCGTCTATCAGACAATAACTCACGGCGCAATGGCTGTTTCTGCTGCTTCAAAGCATCCTGAGCGCGCCCTTATGGTTTACGACCTTTTGAGAAACGATAAAGAATGCTATGAGCTGATTAATTACGGAATCGAGGGCGTTCAGTTCAGGCGAAATGCTTCGGGCTTGAGGGAATCAATCCCTGGTTCTCACGGAATCGTAACAAATTACTGGTGGGGCAGGAACGATGGCCTTGAGGTTCGAGACACGGGTACGGCATGGGATGTTTTTGATGATATAAATGCCGTCTACAACAAGTGCAAGATCGATTACCCGTTCAGCCAGATCGTCTGGGATTTGTCGAAGGTCAGCTCGGAACTCGATGAGGTCGCGAGCATCTACGGACAGTACATGGGAAACATCTGCTACGGACAGAATCCTGATCCAGAGCAATATGTTGCCGAATTCAGACGGGACCTAAAGAATGCCGGAATCGAAAAAGTGATTGCAGAATTCCAGAGACAGTTGGATTCGTTCTATGCAAACAAAAGATAGTGGAGCTGAAAAATGAAAAAATCAACTAGAAAAACCAGTCTTATAACTGTCCTGATTGCGACAATTGCCCTCGTTTTTATTTTCTTGACAGGCATTCAGCTTTCTGTAATCTCTGTTTACTCGAACAAGTCTACGAGCCATAGCTATGCGGAAAACTGCGGTGAGATCGCAAAGGCATATTCTGCGATGCTCACCAACCTTTTGAACATGTACTTCCGCGAAATACGTTACTATGTAGAATCCGACGCGGCGCAGACTTTGGACACCAATCAGCTTATAAAATGGATGTGCAGCAAAAATGAGAAAAAAAGCGCGAACATCGACGCCATGTATTTCTGTACGCTTGACGGAACCGCCTATCGAGATGACGGAACCGTGACAAATTTCAGGAACGAGGAATTCTTCAAGGCGATTGTTGACGACGGAAACTATGAATATGTCAGCAACCCAAAAATGGACGAAGTTATCAAAAAGCCGATTTTTTATGTCGCCCACGTCGTCATCGTTAATGGGAAAAAACTCGGTGTGTTTGCCGGAGTCTATCCGCTCAGCACTGTTCAGAAAATCATAAGCGACATTCAGCTTGGCGAGACAGGAAACGCATGGCTTTTGGCAGGGGATGGAACTGTAATCATGTACCCTGAGGCCGGATATGCGATGAAAAAGAATTTCTTGACCGGCTCTTCTGGCAATCCAGCTCTCCAAAAAATTGCCGAGAACATGGTGAACCGAAAAATCGGCTCCGGATGGATAAAAAATGTCGCGAGAAATCAAAACGAGTTTGTCACTTACACTCCTGTGCACAATACTCCGTGGAGCCTCGGATTCAACATCGCAGAAAGCCAGATGAATTCTTCAGGAAATTCCATCAGAAACATCATGATAATTTCTTTCGTTGTAATCGGGCTTGTTCTTATTACAATCACCGCGCTCGTTATGTTCAACATGCTCTATCCGCTCAAAAAAGTTGAGCAGACTATCGTTGAGATCGCTTCTGGAAACGCAAACCTTGCTAAGAGAATTTCCGTTTCTTCCAACAACGAGATCGGCGCGATCGTTCTTGGATTCAACAGGTTCACGGAAAAATTGCAGGATATCGTTTCTGAGCTGAAAAAGTCTCAGGTCAACCTTTCCAACGCCGGCGAGATCCTTTCACAGACGACTACGAACTCCGCAGAGGCAATCGCGAGCATCAAGGAGAGCATTATCGAGACGACAGCCGGCATTCAGGAGCAGTCGGAGGGAATTTCCGAGACTTCGACCGCCGTAAACGAAATCGCATCAAACATCTCGGCTCTTGAGAAAATGATTTCAAACCAGACGAGCGGAGTTTCACAGGCTTCCAGCGCCGTTGAGCAGATGATCGGAAACATCGAATCTGTAAACACGACGGTCGAGAAAATGGCAGATTCTTTCCGTGCGCTTGCTGACACCGCCCAGGACGGATACCACAAGCAGACAGATGTAAACGAAATGATCCTTAAAATCGAATCCGATTCGCAGCTCCTTCTGGAGGCAAACGATGTCATTGCGAACATAGCCGAGCAGACGAATCTTTTGGCTATGAACGCGGCTATTGAGGCTGCCCATGCAGGCGAAGCCGGAAAGGGATTCTCTGTTGTCGCGGATGAAATCAGAAAACTGTCGGAAAATTCTTCCATGCAGTCCCGCACGATTGGCGAACGGCTTGAGCACATCAGGTCGTCGATAGAAAATGTTGTTACCGCCTCAGAGCAGACCAGCGCGGCATTTAACGCCGTTACCAACGAAATAAAGAGCACGGATGAGCTTGTCCAGCAGATTCAGGGTGCGATGATCGAGCAGAAACAAGGCTCGACCCAGATTATCCAGACTTTGCACACAATGAACGACAGCACTTCCGAGGTAAATATGGCTTCCCGCGAAATGTCGGAAGGAAACCATCAGATCCTCGAGCAGGTAAGTCTCCTCAAGGCGAGCGCAACGAAGATGCAGGATTTTATCAACTCTATGGATGAAAAAGCCGAGCTGATAGATCAAAGCAGTTCCGAACTGGTCAATATATCCACAAAGGTAAGCGAAACAATCAGTCAGATTGCATCTCAAATCGATCAGTTTGAGGTTTAGAATTATAAAAGCGGATGGCACTTTCAGGACTTTTGAGGGCGCCATCCGCTTTTTTTTACTTTAATGCCTCTTCCAGCACTTCAAGATTTTTTCCCATTGCGCCTATGTATGTCGCGCCTTTTTTAATCTGCTTTGCCGTGGTTGACTGAAGCGAATCAAACGTAAGAATTTTTGCCTTTTTGTTGTTGCTGTTCGAAATGATAGTCTTTGCGATTTTTCCGTTTCCACTTTCAATCTGACAAACAGACTGAAGTTTAAGTTCGTTTACTTTTTCTGAAAGGAAAACGATTGTGTTAAAGCTGGCTTCACTTTCAGCAGAACATCCTGTAAAGGCTGCATAATATTTAAGTCCGTAATCTTCGACCATATATCGGAATGGGAATCTGTCACCAAAAAGGAGAGTATCTTTGCTTCCGGCTTTTACAGCGGCAATATATTTTGCATCAAGGTCAGCAAGTTTCTTGTTGTAAGCAGCAAGATTAGCCTTGTAAGCGGCTGCATTTTTTCCGTCTTTTTCACAAAGAGCATCACAAATTACAGAGGAAAGAGTCTGTGCAAAACGAAGGGAAAGCCATACATGTTCATCTTTTTCATGGTGATGTTCATGTTCGTGGGCTTCATGACCGTGATCGTGACCTTTTTCATGTCCCATTACATTTGCAAGACAGCCTTTTGCATCAAGTTTTGAATCTACGAAGAATGGATTTGATTTTGTAGTTAAAAGTTCATCAAAGTTGTTGTTTCCAAAGTAAATATGAAAGTGTTCAACAGATTTTACCGGTTTGTAACCGTGATCGTTAAGCATTACATATTTTGGACCATTTCCCTTTACCAGTGAGAACTTGTGGCGGATGCTTGAGATTTTTCCCTGGTCATTTTTCTTTGTTGCAAAACCGGCATATTTGTATGAACCGCTTTCTTTTTTACCGTTATCATAAATAAGAGTAATTTCATCACCCTTGATTTTGATTGTTTTAATTCTGCAGTTCCATTTAGCTTCGATTTCTGCACGAGAATCTTTTACAGAAATTGATTTTTTTTCTGCCTGGAATTCAACATATTCATCGAGAGCACCTGTCATAAGAACAGGGTAGAGTGACTGCCATTCACCGGCAAATTCAGAAACAGATCTTGGTTTAATGTCAGCTTCTGTAATTTCTTCATCATGGTCATGGCTGTGTTCGTGAGCTTCATGTCCGTGCTCGTGGTCGTGTCCATGTTCATGTTCGTGAGCGTCGTGGTCATGGTCATGTTCGTCGTGATCGTGGTGGTGTTCCATTCCCTCTACGATTTCTTCTTCCTTAACCTTGTCACCCAAAGCTTCAACAAGATTGATAACCTTCATGTCCTTGTTTTTTACATTTTTAAGAACATCATCTACCCATTGGTCGCTGTCACCGCCAACATAAATGAAGATGTCAGCTTCAGAGATTTTAGCGATGTCTTTTACGCTTGGTGTATAACTGTGCAGGTCAACGCCGTTGTTCAAAAGAAGCGTAAGTTCCACATCGTCAGCCTTTTCGCCGATAATCTGTTTTGCCCAGTCGTATTCCGGAAAAATCGTAGTAACAACTTTAAGTTTATTATCGTCAGCCTTTGCTTTTTTCGCAAAAACCGAACCGCATCCAAATGCAAGCAAAATGCCTGCAACTGCAAAAAGTTTTGTAAGTTTCATTTTATATGTCTCCTCTGTTTTTTGGGTTTTAGGGCGAAGCCCTAGGTGAAGGGGGTGCGACGCAACGAAGTGGGCTTGCGGTTCAGGCATAGCCTTCACCGAGACTCGCCTAGAAACTCGTCTCACGAGTTTCTTCGCCTTACGGCGACCAGCTCCCTAGGAAAGGCTTTCCCCCTTATGCTATTGCCTTTTCATCAAGGCAGCGTTCCAGGGCGGATTTGATTTCTGCCTGGTCGTAGCCTTTTCCGATGAACACAATCTGATTTTCTCTGTCTCCGAACTGTTCGTCCCAGTTTTCCTTCATATCCGGGTTGTTTGCAAGGATTTCGTTTTTCTGCTCGTCAACAAGCGCGTCCACCCAGTACGAAACTTCCATTACGGAAGAATTGCGTCCTGCCTGCTCAAAAAGCTGGACATCCTGATCTGCATCGCTGAACCAGATGTAGCCCTTTGCGCGAATCAAAGACTTCGGATAGCTTTCGTTCACGAAATTCAAAAATTTCTCGCGGTTGAAAGGCCGTCGCTCTTCGTAAACAAACGATGTGATTCCGTATTCATCGGTGCAGCCCTTGGTTCCTTCAAGCGAATTGATTGCCTTCTGGATTGCCGAAGAAGAATCAATCTGTTCGAAGTCAAAAGGCTTGTTTGTGACGATTTTTTCAAGCTCGATAGAGCCGTTTACGCTGTGGAAAATCGGGGCTTTCGGCTGGAAATCGCGGACAATCGCCTCAACTTCGGCAAGCTGCTTTTCGTTAAGCAAATCACATTTGTTCAGAACGATGAAGTTGCAGAATTCAATCTGGTCGACAATCAGCGTGGAAATTTCCTGATTTGAAAGATTGTTCTCGTCAACTTTGTCTTCATCTTTGTGATTTTTAATGTCGGCAAGGTCGCCCAAGAACTCCCGGTAGATTCGGTCAGCATCGACAACAGTCACAACTGAAGTAAGCTGAACGTTCGTGTCCGGATTGTCTTCCTCATAGGCGAGGAAACTTGCAGAAACCGCTCCCGGGTCAGAAATTCCCGATGCTTCAACAAAAACGACCTCAACCGAATCTATTTCCGAAATCTTTTCAAGCTGCTGGATGAATTCGTCACGGAGAGTGCAGCAGATACAGCCGTTCTGAAGCTCATACATCGGGCATTCTGCAACATTCGCGCCTTCTTTTTTAAGGATTTCCGCATCTACATTGATTGATCCCATATCGTTTACAATCAGGGCGACGCGGCGAGTCTCCTGCTTCAAAAGATTGTTAAGGAGTGTGGTTTTGCCCGAACCAAGATAGCCTGTGATAAGAACTACAGGCTTTTTTTGTGATTTTTTCATTTTTATTTCCTTATTAGAACTCGTCAAAAGTACATGAAAGCACTTTTTTATCGCGCTTTATTCGGCGCAAATTTTCTACCTGCCGCCCTTTCGCAGCTCGGTAACCCTCGGTCGCCTGCTTCGCAGACGACTGGCTTCGCCACTGCTACACGGCGGGCGCGGCTTTTTCTAAGGAAATATCAGTTGTTCAGCTTGATTTTTTCTGTTACGGGAGTTTTTAAAACAAAAATCGCGCTCCACAAAAAAAATGAGAGTGCGATACAAGATGGAAGTGCTGTCGTTACCGAAAGCGATGATGACGCGCTGAGATTCTGAAAATTTGTTCTTGCAATCTGAATTACGGCGCATACGGGACAATCTTCGCCCGTGCAGTCGTGATCAAACTCTGCGTGCACAAAAAGGACAGAAAGACAAAGCGATGCCAAAAACATTAAAGCAAGCAAAAGCGAAATTTTTCTGTTCTGTTCTTTTTTCAGGAAGTTCATATTGTTCTGTCGTCAAATTTGAAAATGATTTTCAAATCTATAGCTAATGAATGGTTTTGTCAATATGAAAATGATTTTCAAATTTTATTCTTTGAATATTTTTGATAGCAGGACTTTTCCTTTTTTGACGAAAATCTCCGCGACCTCTCCAGGAAGGACTTCATTGCTGATTCCATACTGGTACCAGGGGCTGATCGTGCCGTTTTTGAGCGGAAATTTTGCGTTTTTGATTGTGATGCCCTTTGCTTCCCCTGCTATTGCGGTCAAGGAAAAGTAGGCGAACGAATCATCGAGCTTATAAAGAGTCCTGTTTTTCAGCACTTGTATTTCTGAAAAATCGTCGATTATCTTTGCGCTCAGTTCGAGGCGGTCTAGGTACAGAAGGATCGAAATGTTTGTGAGGGAATGGTCGAGCCTGTTTCCGATCACGCCGATCAAAAGGAAATCTGTAAAGCCCCTGCGAAGTGCCTCTTTTACCGCAAAGAACGCGTCGGTATCGTCTTTCTCGCGCGGAAGAACTATTACCCGCTCGTCATATGCACTGCGCGCGCGTAGCGCGCATGGTGCGCATAGCGCGTTTTCAGATTTTGTTTCATCAAGATCCGGCAGGGCGTGGGAGTCAAAATCACCGACTGTCAGATCCGGAGCTATCCCAAGCTGCCCCGAGTGATTCAGTCCGCCGTCACAGAAAATATAAAAATCGGAGGCAGGATTGAGGCTTTCGCGGATTTTCTCGTAATTGTGGATCGGAGCTGCACCGATGATAACGCAGCGTTGTTTTTTCTCCATGAAGTTATTTTATCACAAAGCGGCAGATTTTTCTCTTGCGCGCTGAAGCAAAAAAAAGATAGAATCATCTTGAAAATGAAAGCGATTCCTGCACCGTCAGCAAAACGTCTTATTGTTCTCGCCCGCCTGCTTTCCCAGCAGCTTTCGTCTGAAAAGCATCATATAACGTCGGTGGAAATCTCGGCTTTGACCGGCTGGAGCGAGGCCACGATCCGTCGCGATATTTCCCTGCTTGAGCTTTATCGCGGCAAGTCAAACGGATATGATATTTCTTCCCTCCATGATGCGATTTGCACGGCCCTCAAGGTTACAAAGGCATGCGGAATTCACAAGTGCTGCGTCGTGGGATTGGGAAAGCTGGGTGAAGCGCTTCTTTCGTCGTCCGCGCTGGAAAAATCAAATTTCAAGATTGTCGCGGGCTTTGATTCAAATTCAAACAGAATCGAAATATTGCAGTCGACGATACCTTTGTACTCAACCGCGGATTTTGAGCGCGTCATGAAAATGGAAAAAATGGAGTATGCGATTCTCGCTGTCAGCGATGAGAAAGCCCAAAAATATGCGGACAAAATCGTCAATGCAGGAATAAAAGGCATTGTGAACTACACCAACACGGTTTTGGTTCTGCCGCCGGATGTTTCGGTGCAGAACGCAAATCCCCTGTCAGCTTTGACGAATCTTCTGTCTCGGTAAAGATTTTGGGATGAGCTTTATTTTCCCACGCAGAAATGGCTGAAAATGGAGCCGAGGATATCGTCCGGTGTTACGTCACCTGTAACTGTTCCGAGCTCATCCAGACAATCTTCCAAATCCTGAACGACTGCATCCAGGGCGTATTCCTTTGTAAGTGACAGCGCGTGCTCGACGCTTTCAAGTGCCTGCTCCACGGCAATCTTCTGCCTTTCGGAGCCAAGTCCTGTTTGTGCCCTGTCTGTCTCGATTCCGTAAGAAAGCTTTGATTTTATAGCGGCGCACAGTCCTGCGATTCCTTTTCCAGTTTTTGCTGATATGCGGACTTGTGTTACGTCAGGGAAATCCTCGTTTTGACAGCAATTTTTCTCATCGTTTTCGGTTTTGTTCCAGACGATGAGGAGAGGAGCTTTTTCGAGCGCCTTTATCTTCGAGTCCTCGAGATATTTCTGAATGAAAAGCCTGTCGTGGTCGTCGATTCCGTTTTTTGCATCGACAAGATAGAGTATCAAATCTGCTTCCGAGCTTAAATCCTTGGTTCGCTCAACGCCGACTGCCTCAATCAGGTCGGATGTTTCCCTGAGACCTGCCGTGTCGAACAATCTTGCAGGAATTCCGTCAAAATCAATCAGGCTTTCTATAAAATCACGGGTCGTGCCTTCGATATCGCTTACTATTGCGCGGTCTTCTTTCAGAAGCGCATTGAACAGCGAGGATTTTCCGGCGTTTGTTCTGCCTGCGAGCACGACCCTGGCTCCGTCCTGATAGATTTTCTCGCTTTTCCAAGATGATGCGAGGTCGGAGAGCGCAATCCGTGCCTTGAGCAGATCTGTGCTGTCGAAAGAATCAGCGATCGTCTCCTCGTCCTCCGGGTATTCAATCTCAACTTCTATTGCAGCGAGTGTATCGACAATCAGCTTTTTTACGCCGTCGATTGTCTCGTAAAGATTTCCGGCAAGTCGTCCTGCGGCATGTGAGCGTCCGACATCGGTCTTTGAGTCGATTATTTCCCTGACTGCTTCGGCGCGCGTTAAATCTGTTTTTCCGTTGATGTATGCTCGGAAAGTAAATTCACCGCGCTCTGCCTGCCTGAACCCGTTCGCGAGCAGAACTCCGTAGATGCTTTGAACGACGTTTACTCCGCCGTGGCAGCTTATTTCCACCATGTCTTCGCCGGTAAAACTTTTCGGCGCACGAAAAACCGAGACAAGAACCTCATCGACCTTGTTTTTTCCTCTTTCAGTCGGCTCGTCAGGATTTATTATCCATCCATAGACGAGGGTGTTGCCAGCTGCATTTTTTAGCGCGGTCGGTCTGGAAAATATTTTTGAGACCAGCTCGATTGAGTCTTTTCCCGAAGTTCGTATTACACCGAGTGCTGCCGGTGCAAGGGCTGTCGCAATAGCGGCGATCGGCTCTTCGCTCGTATATCCGATGTTCGTCATAGACTAAGCTCCGTTTCCTGTGTCGTATGCCTGCCACAGTTTTTTTATGTCGCCGAGCTTTGGAAAGCTGCTTTTGTCGCGGTTTTCCTGCTCCCTTATCGAATCCCATGCATCCATACCGGAAGTCGTCATGCCTGTGCGCGCGTTCGTTTTGGTTACGGCTTGCTGGTAGCTCTCATTTTTTCCCTGCGAAATGGTGATTTGTCCGTTTTCAGTCGGAATATTTATGGTTTCTGAAAGTGCTTTTGGTTCACCTTCAATTTTTCTGTTCTCGTAGTATCTGGTTCCGCCGCTCAATGCCGGTTTCCTGTATTTCGGGTCAGCCTCGTAAGAATTTCCCGCATACTTTGTTTCGCCGATGTCTGGAGAAATATCATCGTAGCGGCACATTCCGTTCCAATACATGTAGCCTCGGTTTACGCTGTCCCGCACGCCATATATTTCTTTGAGGACGTAGTTCTTGTCGTAGAACTGCCTGTCGTAGCTTACGTTCAGATAGAATGCCTGAACCCACGGCCTGATTATGAGCTTGTTGCGCCCGATAACGGTGTTTCGGTACGTGCCATAATAGTAGACGCGGTAAGGCCGCTCCGCATTAGGCGCGTAGTTCAAGAAGCTCTGCTCGAAGTGGCTCGGATAGAACATCGGACAAACTATATCAACATAGTCTGCGAGCTGCTCTACATCCTGACCGGTGCGGGTTCCGGAGCGATACCAGCCGTTGGCTCCGTAAATATCAATTCCGATAGGCGCGTCAATGTTTTTTCTCGCATAGCTCAAAAATGAAAGCAGTGCAGATTCTTTGTCCATGCCCGCGCTCTTCCATCTGAAACTAGCGTTCGAAAGATTTTTTCCGTCCGTCGGGAATCTGATGTAGTCAAACTGAATTTCATCAAATCCGCGGTTTATGAGTTCCTGCGCGATGTGAACGAAATATTCCCAAACTTCAGGACAGTAAGGATCTACCCAGTTCTCGTCGTAATAGAGCGTTTTTGTAGCTCCTGTCTCGTTTCCTTCCTCATCTTTTACTTTCTCGTAGCCGGAAATTCCAACCCATGGTCTGTTCGTGTTTCTGTCCCAGACCGCATATTTCCCGTTTCCGTAGCCGGCAAGATTTTTGTCCTTGAAGGTTACGATTCTGGCAATCAGGTAGATTCCGTCTTCTTTCATCTGAGGAACGAAAGTGTCGATGTCGATCTTGTAGCGGCTGATGTAGCCTTTCTCGCGGATCAGCGGATCTTTCGGCTCGAATCTGATTCCGCCGTAGTCATCCTTCATGTCGATTACCATTGAGTCGAGCTTGTTGTCGCGGATTATCTTTCGATACTCGTCGATTCCTTTTTTTGTCATCAGCTTATGGGCCTGAACATAGATTGATTTTCTGTTCAACGCTTTTTCTGCATATTTATTGTTGCAGTCGTCAGGGAACAGGAGCCACAGTTCGTTCAGGCTGATTCCTTTCTTTGATTCGTCCTTTGCGTCAGGAAGCCATGCTGTGTACATCGTGTCGTTCTTAGGGAAAGAAGAAAAATACTGCTTCCAGTTCGTGACTTCAATCGGTGCAAAGTCGGTTTTCTGAGTCGCAGGGTTGTATGCTGAAATTTCTCCAGGGCGAGTGTAGACGACTTTCGTTCCGTCCCAGAAAAGTCCGTCGATCGTGTCCACAGGTTCGCTGCCCGAGTAGAGTAGTTGTCCGCGCTTTGTGCTCCAGTCAAATCTGTAAAGCCTTGGCAGATAAGTCTGCGAAACAAAAATCTCAGTCACCGGGAATCCGTCGCTTCCTGTGAAAACGACAGGAAGAATATCCGCGATTTCGTCAGGGTAGGTCTGAGTCTTCATGTTCTCAAATCCGCCGTTGCAGTCTTTCCATGAGATTTTTCCGCCGGAAGATACGTTTGCGTAAGAGAATCCGAAAATCGAGTGCGACATAAATACAATCGTGTCTTTTGCCGGTGGAACTGCTGGAGTTACGCTTCCGTCAGCATTCGTTACGGCAGCTTTTCCTGTTCCCGGCCTGTTCATGTTTGCGATGGCAACTGCTTTTATGCCCGAAGTCGAGTCAGAAGTGGAGCCTATCGATTTCCAGTTTTTGCCGCCATCAACAGTTAGATAGACAGCTTCCTTTGTCGCGGTTACGAGCATATCTGGATTTTCTGGATGAACTTCCAGATCTTTGAGCTGTGCCGGCTGCTTAGTGAAGAAAATATCCTTTCCGTCCCACTTTTTTATAGTAAGGAACGGAAGACCTTCATTCCTGTATTCAAAGGTCGCCAAATCGACAGAAGTCAGAATTCCCTGAGTCGTAAGGAAATACCATCTGACTTTTTCACTTGCACCTGCATCATTATTTTCCGTGCGGATGATTTTCGAGACTTTTCCCTCAGTCCAAAGAGGAATTGCGGTTCCGTTCGAAAGCACTTTGTAAAGTCCAGAATCGTTTCCTGTAAGCATATAGCTGCTAGGCGCGATTACGTTTGTGCTCTGGGAGCTTTTTGCCGATTCCGGGAGCTTGTAGATTGAATTGTCCTCACTCTGTGCGGGAATGAGGCAAGAACTTAATAACATTAAAAAACTAATTGAAAATAAGATGCGCATATCTTGTTTATCGGAAAAATAACCGATAATTTTAGAGCGAGGTTAAAAATAATGATTTTTTTTGTATTTTTGAAAAGCAGAAAAATTTTATGTGCTGTGTGTGGAATTCTGCTTGCCTGCCTCATCGGTGCTGTCGCCGTTCATGCCCTTTATGGAGATAAAAAAAATATAATCGCTTTTTACAGAATTGAGCGCGAGGATGTCCTTGCCCTTCAAAAAATAGTCAAAAAGGTCGGAGAGCGGCAGAATGTTTGCTACGAATTTCTGACGCTTGATCCGGCTCAAAGCCTGGTCTTGCAAAAAAATATTGCCCGCCACGCAAAGATGATTTTCGTTCCCTCGGGCTTTGCCCTTGAAACAGCCCTGGACGAACTTTGCGATTCCGGCTTCAATGCAAAATCATTCATAAGCGATTCTGATTCCATGATCGCTCCGCTCATATATTCCGAATCAGGAAAAAAAGTTGAGGCCGTACCTGTTTTAAGCGATTTTCTGCTGCTTGAATTCAACTTGGCTTCGCTCCTTAAAACAGGAAATCATTCGATCAACTCGTGGAAAGATGTGGAGATGCTCGCTTCCTCCCTCCGCGGTTCTTCAAAAAGCGCAGTAGGTTTTGCTGGCGGAGACGGTGTTTTTCTCCTCGACCTGCTCGGGGCAATCGCTGAGTCTATTGATGGCGTTGAAGTATACGAGCGCGCCGCAAAAATCCTGAAAGCACAGGCTTCTGTTACGCCGTTCAGCGCAGAAAAGCTGATCGCTTCGCTTGCCGATGCTGAGGATGCTCCTCTTAAATCTGCGGTGGACATGCTCAAAAAGTGGCGCAAATCTGGTTTTATCGGCGATCCGGTTTTTGAGACAAAAATCTCAGATTCGTCTTACAATGAAAAATTATTTCCGTTGTCATTCATCTCTCTGAGCGACAGACGAAAACTTGGAACGATTTCTGATTTTTCTTCTATATATTTGCCTTCGAAACTGACCGCGCCCAGCCGCCACTTTGCCGCGCAGGCTGTGTATGCGGTTCCGATTCAGCCGAGTTCCAGAATTTGCGAGGTTGTGAGAGAGTTCATGATTGCAAAAAATCAGGAGGAGCTTTCGGCTTCAACCGGGTTTGCACCTATCGTAAAAAACTGTCAGAATATGGACAGGCAGATTGACGACGTCTGCTACTGGCTTTCTTCTACAGGAAAGCAAAATTGCGGATTGGGAAGGGAAGCGTATTTCAGCAATGCCCAGCTTGAATCAGTCCGCGCGGAAATCTTAAAACGGATAAAATAAGGGCAGGGGAATCTCTAAAAATTTCAGTTTTTGGAGATTGCCGCAAGTCGAAGCGCCCCATGTTGATTCGTTTGCATGCAAGAGGAAAAAAATGAGCTTTAAATATCTTTTCTGGGATTTGGACGGAACTTTAACTGAATCAGGTCCCGGCATAAAAAATTGTGTCCGCTACGCGCTGAAAGCTTTCGGTATTGAGGAGACCGATGAAAAAAAACTCGACCTGTTCATAGGACCGCCGCTTTTGGATTCCTTTCAGAATCTGTACGGTTTTTCTGAGGAAGATTCCAGAAAAGCAATGAAGATTTATCGCGAACGATTCGGCGTTACCGGTCTGTTTGAGAATTCAGTTTATCCGGGAATAATCGAAACTCTTGCCGCCCTGAAAGCCGACGGTAAAAAACTGTATGTCGCGACGGGAAAGCCTGAGATTTACATGTTCAGGATCCTTGAGCACTATGGGCTTGCCCCGTATTTTGAATTTGCTGGCGGCTCGGACACTGACGAGACCCGAAGTCACAAGGACGAGATAATCGATTACGTGGTCAGGGAGTCTCATCTTGAAAAGGCTAGGGATGCCGGCGAGATTCTGATGATAGGCGACCGCAAGCACGATATAATCGGAGCGCATAAAAACAACATCAAATGCTGCGCCGTCAAATGGGGATATGGTTCCCAGGAAGAATTCGAGGAGAACGGAGCGGATTTTATAATCTCCGCCCCGTCCGATGTAAAATCAATCGAGGGAGTTTCAAAAGCCCAGACAGACTTTTGAAACTTGCCCAATCCTCCTCTAGCGTTTGTTTACTGAACTTTGAATTTCGCAACGGCATTGCTCAGGTCAAGAATGCACTGAGTGTTCATGTGGGTCATGTCGTTTACGCTGTTGATCGATGTGTTGATTGTGCCGATGCCGATCGACATTTCTTCCATGCTTGACGTCATTTCTTCTGTCAGTCGCATCAGATTGTCCATCGTGTTGTTTGCGGCTTCTGTTGATTCCTGCATTATGTCGCCGCCACTCTTTACGCTGACGGTGATGTCGTTTATCTGCTTGATAGCCTCAAGAACCTGTTCTCCGCCTTCCGACTGCTCCTGCATGGCATGCATGATCGTGGTTTCCTGCTGTGAGACAGTCTTTGTAATCTCATAGATTTCGTTGAACTTGTTCTGAAGATTTATGGATGCTGATGCAACTTCTTTAATGCTCTCAAGCACCTGCTTTAAGTTCGTCGTGATTGTTTTGCCCTGCTTGTTCGAGTCTTCCGCGAGCTTTCGGATTTCGTCCGCGACTACTGAGAAGCCTTTTCCGCTTTCGCCTGCGTGAGCTGCCTCGATCGCCGCGTTCATTGCCAGAAGGTTTGTCT
>CAMVSS010000015.1 GCA_947170195.1 uncultured Treponema sp.
GAGTCCGGAACGGATAACCGCTGAAAGCATCTAAGCGGGAAGCCGGCCTCAAGACATGACATCCCCGGGGATTCGGTCCCCCTGAAGACCCCTTATGGACCATGAGGTCGATAGGCCGCAGGTGCAGGCACGGCGACGTGCACAGCCGAGCGGTACTAATAGGTCGTGAGTCCTGGCCATATCTTCGTTCCCGCCTGACGGCGTAATCCCTGCTTCTTTTTCCTGTCCTTTGTTTTTGTTTATTATATGCCGGTGGCCATGGCGGGGTGGAAATACCCGTTCCCGTTCCGAACACGGAAGTCAAGCACCCCTGCGCCGATGATACTGCACTTGCGGGAAAGTAGGACGCCGCCGGCTTTTTTTTATCTTCTTCATCCCCCTCTCGGGCCTACCGCGGAGGGGGATTTTTTTTGCCCCGTCTGCGGTATGGAGCGAAAGTGAAATCGAGCGCGACAACGAAAGCGCTCGCGGAAGAGCGGCAGTTAGGAATGGCGGTACCATGAACATTCCGAATATCGGGCGCTTTCGCATTGAGAAGAAAAGCGGTTATTTTGTTTCTTTTCACGAACTCGATTCCGAAAAAAAATCCCTTGCCGTTTACGGGACTTTTGATGATTTGTGGAACGCAAAAATAAATGAAAAGAAGTTCTCGGAGTTTGTAAGCGAAATGGAAGATATAGTTTTTATTGATGATTATGACAAAGAGGGAATTGAAAAAACAGGTTTTCTCTTTGGAAAGGTGTAGCTGAGGTTTAAGTACGGCGGCAGAGGTTCGTCATCTTCCCTTTCAAAAGGTGATTCTATTTTCAACGGAATGTAATTTGCTTAAATCGGCTGCCTGTTGGGTTGCCGATGCAGAAATGGATAAATAAAAATGGGAAAAAAGTAACAAGTGATAATTTTATAGTTACGTCGTTTAGAAAAAATAAAGAAAAGGTAAACGGCACCATAGCATACGCTACCGATTTTGCATCAGACACGAATAGGTCTGAAATCCTTTTCTCTGATGAGATTATAGTCCATGTTTCGTCAAAAGTTAAATCAGTTTTTGATATTATTCGTAATCGACGTGAGGTTATAAATTATGCAATAAAATAGGATTGTAAATATGACAGTTGGAGAAGTTATTAAAGCAATTGAAAAAAAGTAAATTGATTATAGAGGGCGAAGACAAAAGGTTTAGAACATATATGCCTTATTGGTCTTCCAACACTTGGGATAATTTACCAAATGCTTTAAAGGTAGTAAGAAGAAGAAAGAAAAGCATTGAATAAATGCGAAACAATAACATTGTTTGATAAAGAAAAGGTGTAAACTAATACGACCTTCCGAAAACGGAAGGTGATGCATCGAAAAAGAATTTAATTCCCCTGTTAGCTTTTCCAGGGTACCACTCGCTTTTTTCATCTTCGTTATTTTCTCCTCCCGGGGCTTACTGCGGAGGGGGGGCTCCGAAAGTTTCAATATGAAAAATCAAAAAAAACTCCCCAAGAAGTTTTCTTCTCGGGGAGTTTTCGTTTTTCAGTGCGTCAGCTCCGGTTAGATTTTTGCAATCTTGATTTCCTTTACTGTGTAGTCGTATTTGTGCTCGTTGATTGTGAACTTGAGCTGTTCGCCTACTTTTTTGTCGAGGATTGCATTTCCGAACGGTGACATGTATGAGATTACGCCGTTGTCAGGATCTGATTCCCACGGTCCGAGAATGATATATTTCTCGTCTTTGCCAGATGCATTGTCTGTGAGCGTAACTTCTGTTCCGAAAGAAATGAGAGATGCTGTTGCTGTGGTCGGGTCGAAGATGACTGCACGTGCAAGCTCTTCCTGAAGACGTTTGAGGTCGTGTCCGAGCTTGTGCTGAGCTTCTTTCGCCGCGATGTATTCCGCGTTCTCTTTCAAGTCGCCCTTTTCCTTTGCTTCTGCGACTTCCTTTGCAATTGCAGGAATATCGACGTTCTGCATCTTGTCCTCGAGGGCACGTTTTTCCTCGAGTTTTTTTGCTGTGACGAGCATTCCCTTTGGTGCGGAAGATTTTTCTTCTGTCGTGTGGAATTTGTAGTCCGGGTATTTCTCGAGAATCTTGTTGCGGAGCTGTGTCTTGATTACTCCGTCAAGCTCCTTGATGTCATCTACGAGCGTGTACATGTGCGTCATGTTGTCCATGTCGCATGTGAGCATGTAGTTTGCGAACTTGTTGTCTTCTTTGTCGAAGAGCATCTTGCATGCGTTCTTGATGATTTTCTTGTTTTCCGTTGACTCAACGTGGTTGTCGATCTCCCTGTAGCACTGAGAGATGATATTTACGATTGCGATGAGCTGTTTCTGAAGAGAAATGTTTGCTTTCTTGAACCATTCGTCTTCACGGCACTCCTCGAAGAGGAACAGGATTACGTCGCGGTAGCCACGGAAATCGTTGAAAGCGGTGATTGCAAGTTTCTGAACTTTTTCCTCGTTGCCTGATTCGATGATTTTTTCGAGAGTTCCCTTGTCAAGGATGGCAGGGAAGAGCTTGATGTACTGGTCAACCCAGTCCTGAAGGAGTTTGATTCCGTTGAGGAATTTTGTTCTCAGATCGCCTCTCTTTGAGCCTTTGAGGATGGTGTACATCTCTTTCGGGTTCTCGATCTCTGCGTAGAACTGTGCGAATGTGTACTTCGGTTTGTATGCGAGAGTTGGGATCTTCTGTGATACTTCCTGTACGACGAGGTAAGATGCGATGACCTGCTCGTCAACATTTGTGAATGATTTGAGGAAGCCTGTGAAGTAGTTGAACATGTCCGCAAGAAGCTCGCTTTCTTTGTCCGTAGAATCGTCCTCAATGAATTTGATGAGGATGTCGATTCGGGCGAAGAATGATTTCTGAGCCTTGAACTCGTTGGAATATTTTTCTTCCGGAGTGATCTCGCGCTCGCGGACTACGTATTCGTTGATGTTGTTCGGGTTTACGCCGAAAATCGGCTCTTCCTCAAGAACTTTTTTTGCGCCGCTGTTCCAGCTTGTCCACTCGCTGACTGTAAGAATTGAAGGAACAAGCTCTGCCTTGATTTTCTTGAAGTCGCAGCTGTTTCCGAAGCTCTTGATGATTGTCTTGAGCGCCCAAGCCTTGTTTTCTTTGATTTTCTTTGCGAGGAGGGCTTTCTTTACTTTCTGAATCTTTTCTTTCTCTTCTTTTGAGGCATCTTTCGGTGCGCGGAGTGCCTTGAAGTCTGGATCGCCAGGGATGTTCTGTGTTGCCTTGATTACCCAGATGTGGTCTTTTGCCAATGGCTGAAGTGCGTTTACCGCCATCTTGAGAGAAATCTCGTGTACGCCGCCCTTGCCGAAGTTGATTGTGAGAATCTCGTCCTTTACGCTCTTGATGATTCCGACGCCCCATGAGCGGTGGAATACGTAGTTCTTTGCGTCGAATGCGATGTGCTTCTCGAAGTCGCTGATAGCCTCGAATACGTTTCTGTAGTTCTGAGTGAGGTCTGAAGAGCGGATGTATTCGTCAATCTGGCTGTGGTTTGCATATTTCTGGGCGAAGCAGTCTGCGATCTCTCGGCGTGCCCAAGTGTCTTTCGGATCGATGGAAAGATTGAGCTTGAGGATGTCGATTGCTGTATCCCATTTTTTGTTGTCTTTGTACCAGTTGTAGAGTTCCTGCATCATGAGGGCAGATTTGTCCGCGCTGATAGCTTTTGCGATTTTTCGCTGGACGAGGAGGAAGAAATCGATCTCCTCAGGGATCGTAGCGACGAGCTTTGACCAGATTTCTTTTGCCGCATTGATGTTCTTGTTGTTTACATAGCGGAGAAGGGCTTTTTTGTAGTAGTCGTTTGCTTTTTCTTTGTCGCCTGAAGCCTCGTAGTTGTCAGCCAGCTTTTTTGCAATTTCTGCCTCGGAGAAATCTACTTTTACGATTTTCTCGTATACGTTCCAAAGCTCCGGGTTTCCGGCAAGCTCATAGCTTGTTGCAAGGGTTCTGAGTGCGAATTTGTTTGCTGCGTCATCGGCGAGGATTGTCTCACACATGTAGATGACGATAGGCTCCTTGTGGTTGTTCTGGAAGATGTCGACAAGTGCCTCCAATGAAGAGTTGTCGAGGCTTCCTTTTTTGAGTCCGAGCATTCCGGAGATGTAAAGAGCTGTGATGCTGTCTTTCGTGTGGGAAAGCTGTTCGTCACAGATAGCCTTGATTTCATCAATACAATTTTCGTTTCTCGCTCTCTCAACGATACTTGTCAATTCAATCAGATCATTTTTTGTGTAATTGCTGATTGTTGCACGAGTCCAAGTATCCTCTTTGAGTTTTCCCTGAACTAAAGTTACAAGCTCTTCTGACATAAAAATTTACTCCTGTCTATAAAATCTTTGGTACTTTTATAATTTTGGCGGTATACGAAAAATCATTCTTTCGTATACATCTTATATATATTCTCATCATGCACTCGAATCTGGAGAAGGCATTCTTTGATTTTGCCGCTCCCTTCGTTCGTCCGTGCGTAATGATCAATAAGCCAGAAATACATATTGATGAGTTTTGGTGTCAAAACATCAATATTGTTTGCCGGATCTTTTATTTCGTTTTCTTTTGCGAAGATGTCCTGCCTGAGCCTCATGGCCTCCTGTGCCTTCAGCTCACGCTTCATGTTGAATACTCCGTAAAGAACTCCGTATACGGGAATCCACTCTTGAAGTGCCTCACCGCTGTATCCTAATTCCCTGACCTGTCTGATAAGGCATTTTATCAGCTCGGAATCAAGGAAAGAAATCTCTACTTTTTGCGCATCTATGAAAAAAGCTTCCCGGAAGAGAACTTTTGCGTTTCGTTCCTCGCCGCACAGCGCGAAACAGTCCGCCATCTCCGAAAGAACTGCCGCTGAAGAAGGTGATAGCTGGTTTGCTTCCGTCAGAAATCGGAGTGCCTCTTCGTATCTCCCCAGTTTCTTGCAGCAAAGTCCTTTTTTTCTGAATATATCAGCCTTGTGGACGGCGGTTCCGTCGCTTCTCAGGGAGTTGTATGCCTGAAGCGCAAGCTTGAACACTCCTTGCTGCACGGAATACATGACCCGCTGAGATATGAATCTGTCAGGACGCTCAAAATCCGTTCGGAAAGCCTTCCATTTGGTGATGAGACTTTCGCCCTGCTCGTAGCTCGAAAGGCTGGGAAGGTTTTTTATTGAGCCGTCCCAATAGCAGCAACAGTTGTGGGCAAAAGAAACTTCCTGATTGTCAAAATTGTATTCAAAAGAATCTGCGAGAATTTTTTTTGCCTCCGACGGCTTTCCGTTTTCAAGCAGCTCACAGGCCTTTTTTAGTGCTTCGTCCAATTGAATACTCATAACGCGTAACTTTCATTATATAAAAATGGAGGTTTTAGTCAATTAAAAATATAAAAATATTAAAAAGGGGGTAAGATTTATAAAGAAAAATTAAGAATATGTCAATATATTTTCCGAATATTTTTTTTAAGTTTTTTTTATAAATGGAATCTCTAAAAATTGCAATTCTTAGAGATAATTTTGAAAAAGCGATGTTTTAAATCGTGATATTATAACGACTTAAAACTCTCGGGCACCCTCTGGAATGTCGCTTTAGCGAATTCCTGGAGATGTCCTAAATGTTTACAATTTGCATTTCATTTGCTATTATTATCAATAAAATGAGTAAACTTTTGTTATCACCATCACTTCTATCAGCTGACTTTTCAGATCTCAGATCCGCACTTAAGAAAATCGAGACCAACGGCGGAGAAGCTGTTCACATCGATGTCATGGACGGTCAGTTCGTTCCTCAGATTACATACGGGCAGCCGGTCATAAAGTCTGTCAGAAAACATTCTTCTCTTCCTTTCGATGTCCATCTCATGGTCGAGAAGCCTGAGCTGATGGTTGACTCATTTGCTGAGGCGGGGGCCGACTGGATCACTTTCCATCTGGAGTCCACCGTTCATGCGGACCGCCTTATCGCAAGGATTCACGAGCTTGGTAAAAAATGCGGAGTCTCAATAGTTCCGTCAACGCCGATCTCTTCTCTTTCCGAAATACTTCCTTTCGTGGATCTCGTCCTTGTTATGACGGTTAATCCAGGCTTCGGCGGCCAGAAACTTATTCCGTACTGCCTTGACAAGGTTTCTGCCCTCAAGAAAATCCGCGAGGAGAGGGGCTTGCATTTTAAGATTTCTGTTGATGGCGGTATAAACGAAAAAACTGTCCAGAGTGCGATTGACGCCGGAACTGATATAATCGTTTCAGGCTCTGCTTTCTTTAGCGATGCGTTGAAGTGGGAGGGATGATTTTTTATGAAAAAGATTCTTGTGTTTGTTCTTGTCCTCTTGGCCTTTCAGTCTGTTTTTGCAAAAACTACTCCGTCTGAATCCGAGAATCTTTCCCGCGGATACGATGCCTACAAAATGGAGGACTGGGCATCCGCTGTGTTCTATCTCAAGAAGGCTGTCGCGTCTTCTTCTACCGCAACGGAAGAAAATTACTTCATGCTCATAAAAAGCGAGATCTTCGCCGGTGAGTACAAGCAGGCTCATGCCGACTGCGAGCTTTTCCTTGAGCAGTATCCGTTCAGCCGCTATGCTCCGTACATCAAATATCAGGACGGACGTCTCCTCCATCTCCTTGGAAAAAACGAGCGCGCGATACTTTTTTTGAGCGATTTTTGTCATGAGTATCAGGGGCATGAGCTTTATCCGCTCGCGCTTTTCTGGATCGCTGAATCTTTTTATGACGAATACAACTTCGATTCCGCGCGAGGAATTTACTCAAGGATTGTCTCTGATTTTTCCACAAGCGATTATGTTGCCGACGCCGAATACAAGCTGGCTCTGATCGAAAGACGAAACAGGGAAGAAAAGCTCCTCTATCTCCTCAAGGTGACAGGAGAGGAAAATCTTTCCACCAGGGAAGAGTATGAGCGTCAGATCAAGATTTACGAGGCTGAGGACAAAATCGGTCTCAAAAAACAGCTCGTGGATGCCCAGAACAGAATCTCTGAGCTTGAGGCGGTCATAGCATCTGACGAGCAGGCTAAAAAAGATGCTTCAGGAAAGTATCTTGCCGACATAGAAAAACTTAAGCTCAAGGCTCAGAAAATCCAGTTCCTGCTGGAGGAGCAGTCTATCGAAGCAGAAGAAAATAAAGCTGGTGGTAAATAATGAAAAAATCATTCCTTGTAACTTCGCTATTAATGATTGTCTCTCTTCAATATATCTTTGCGGAAGATGAAGTCGCGGAGGAATCTTCCGTGCTCTCCGAGGAAACTGCTCAGACGGAGCAGACTGCTCAGCGCGTAGCTCAAAAAAATGATGACGAAGAGTTTTTGCGTCAGATTGAAAACGACAAAGAAGATTTTTCTATTTATAGATTTGTTGAGTCTCCGTTCAATGGCTTCAGGAACTGGGACAGCCTTTCCAAGTCATGCCTGCACGACAACTATCTTGGAATTCCGTACGTCGAAGTTCCGATGCGAAAACTTGTCTGCCAGTCGATGGGTGTCGCGATGTATGCATCATCCGGCTCTTTTTCGATTTATGTGAGAAACGAAAAAAAACACAAGATTCCGTTGCTCTCCAGCGCTGACGGCGGAAAAAACAGCGCGATGTATCTCAGGATTGATGAGACCGCTTACAGATTGAATTCTTCAAATGCGTTCAAAAAAACGGTTCGAAGAACAAAGGACAGCGCGCAGCTCTGCTTTTCCAAGAGAAATAGCGCCCAGGTCGTCGTCGATTTCAGGTTCGAAAAGACGGGAATCAAGCGTGCGGAGGATGCCGTCGTAATCGATGTGCGAATTACCAACACATCTGCAAAAATTCATACATACGATTTCAGGACCATCCTTGATACGGCTCTGGGCGAGAATATTGATTTTCCGTTCAAGAGCGGTCTCGGCCGTCCTGTCAGCAAGGAATTCATCTTTTGGGGACGCTCGATCGACGCGGAGAAATTTTTGGAATGCTCCGATGGCCGCACAAGCATTCAGATTCCTTTCTATGGAAAAAATCTGACAAAAATGGAGTCTGTCTCTGTCTCAAGCCTTTCCGTGCTCGAAGGGATGGGCTGGGGAATCGAATCTGCAAAATCTCGCGGTTTCAACGACTACAACTCTTCTATGAATCCTGCGGTAATGCTTGATTGGACTGAATTTGACCTCGAGCCTGGTAAGACTCAGAAAATAACGTTCTGCATCGTTACGGGAACGGACGGATATACTCCGCGCGCTCAGTTCTATACGGACGGTTTTGTTCCTGAGGACGCAAGGTCGGCTCCTGCTCGCGAAAAAACTTCTGTGGTTGAAGGGGCTGCTCCTGTGAAAACGGAGAAAGAGCCTTCGGAAGATAAAAAAGCCCTTGCTGATGAGGTCGTAAGCTCTGAGGAGAGTGAGAACGTCCTGCCGGAAGATTTCAATCTTATGCCGATTTATGATTATCAGCTTGACCCTGAGTACATTCAGGCATTGATAGACAGAATCAACGAATTGCAGGCTAATCCTGATCAGACAAATCCTGAGGAAATCTTCCGTCTGAACGCAGAGCTTGATGCAATCCTCGCAAAATTGAGGCGGCGGTAACTTTCGATGAGTCGCAATGATTTGGAAAAGGCACAGTCTCTGCTGCAGCGAAGAAAATTCCTGAATGTAATTTCTCTTCTCGAATCCGGAAACAATCCCGAAATCTTTCATGAGAGTTTCGCTTACTACCTTACGGCGGGACTTGCGTGTCTTTATCTCGGTGACCGGGGGAATGCCGATTTATATTTTCAGCGCGCTCGCCGCATACGAATGACGGACCCGACTCTGTTGAATGCCCAGGCGGCTCTTTTTTTGATGAAGGGTGATACAGCGAGTGCGATTCAGTATTATCTTGATGTTTTGTATTATGACCCTCAGAACAAGACCGCCCTTTCTGCGATGGAGTTCGTAAAGACGCACGGCTCGTATGAGGAAATTTGCAGGGTGATTGATTCTGGCGGAATAAAAAAATTCTATCCTCCGCTGGGAGTTAATCCTGACATCATAAAGAGAATTTTTCTCTCCGTCGTTGCGGGGGTGCTCCTTGCTGTCGGAATCATGAATGTGAACAGATTTTCTTTTTTCCAGAAGAAGATTCATATTCCTAGCTCAAAGCCTCGCGCTGACTTGAGCTCTCTGTTTTTGAGTGTCGAGGAAAAAAACAACGTTCAGACTAAAAATCCTATGTCTCAGTCCGCGAGGTATGTTCTTGCTGATCGCGAAATTTTAAAATCCTATGATGATGCGATTGCTTATTTTCAGGATTACAGGGACAATGCTTCTCAGGTTGAGATAAACAGGCTTCTCAATTCGAATGCGAGCGAATTCATAAAGCAGAATGCGATGGTGATTCAGTCATCCTTGAAAGAGCAGACTTTCGATTCTTTGCTCGACAACTATGACTATGCAAAGGTCGCTTCTGATCCTGTCCTTTATATCGGCTGCTATGTCGCATGGTCGGGCAGGGTTTCGAATTCTGTCAGCGATGGAAAATCGTACAGGTGCGATCTTCTGGTCGGCTATGAGAATATGGACAGGGTTGATGGTTTCGTCCCGCTGTATTTTGAATATGCTCCGTATCCGGAAATCGATGTTGAGCGACCTGTCCGGGTGCTCGCAAAAATATCCGTCGAGAATGGAAAGATTCTTTTGGACGGAAAGGCTGTCTATCAGCCGTTAAAACGACAAATGTAATTTTTTTTTCGCAAAAAGTTGCCGAAAAATGATTATTTCCGCCTATATATATATATAGCGGGTGGGTAAATTACTATAAAAGGTGGATCAAATGCCAGATTCAAAAGCTCCGGTAGAAATGTCGGAAAAATTAAAGGCGCTTGAGGCTGCTCGACTCCAGATCGAGAAGCAGTTTGGCGCCGGTTCCCTGATGAAACTAGGAACGCAGACTGACACCGCGGGAATCGATGTAGTTCCTTCCGGTTCAATTCTTCTTGACGAAGCTCTGGGTGTCGGTGGATATCCTCGCGGACGAATCATCGAGATGTACGGACCTGAAAGCTCAGGAAAGACAACCCTTGCGCTGCATGCGATTGCCGAGGCTCAGAAGCTCGGAGGTATTGCGGCGTTCGTCGATGCGGAACATGCCCTTGACCCGGTTTACGCAAAAAATCTTGGTGTCAATATTGACGAGCTGTGGGTTTCCCAGCCGGATACGGGAGAGCAGGCGCTTGAGATTACCGAGAGCCTCGTGCGTTCCGGTGCCGTTGATATAATTGTAGTCGACTCTGTTGCGGCGCTCACCCCTCAGAAAGAAATCGAAGGCGATATGGGAGATTCCATGATGGGTCTGCAGGCGCGCCTCATGAGTCAGGCCCTTCGCAAGCTTACCGCCATCGTAGGAAAGTCAAAGTGTATCATCGTCTTCATAAACCAGATCCGAATGAAGATCGGTATCATGTTCGGAAATCCTGAGACGACGACCGGTGGCAATGCCCTTAAATTCTATTCTTCAGTTCGTCTTGAGATCCGTCGCATTGAGTCTATCGACGGAAAGGGTGATGAGGAAGCCGTAGGAAACAGGGTTCGAGTCAAAGTCGTAAAGAATAAAGTTGCGCCGCCGTTCCGCAAGGTGGAGCTTGACATCTACTTCGGAAAAGGCGTATCTGCGACTGCATCTCTGCTCGATTCTGCCGTAAAACACGGAATAATCGACAAGAGGGGCGCGTGGTATACTCGTGGCGATGAAAAAGTCGGACAGGGAAAAGAAAATGCAATCAATTTCCTTGAGCAGAATCCGGAATACGCTAAGCAGATTGAGACTCAAATCAGAAATGAGATTTTCCCGGGGCAGATTCTTCGCACGAAAGAAGGTGTCGCGGTATATCCTGAGCAGGAAAAAGCCGTAAAGGAAGCAAAGAAGGCCGCTGAGAAAGCCGAGAAAGAAGCTAAAAAAGCTGCTGAAAAAGAAGCAAAAGCTGATTCAGCCGCTCCTGCTGCAGTCTCTGCTACGGACGCTTTGTTTTAATTCCTTATGACATTCGTTGTCCTCGGACTTGGCTCAAACAGAAGCTGGAATAATAAAAGTTCTCTAGAATTGCTTAGGAATTCCTGTCGTCTGCTTGAGCCGTATTTTTCAGTTTTTGTTCATTCCTCGGTGTATTCCACCAAACCCATGTACGTCACCGATCAGGATGATTTCTTGAACATGGCGGTCGCAGGTTTTGTGGACGAAAAAGTCGTCACTCCGTCTTCTTTGCTTGATAAAATTCACGCGATAGAGGCGGAGCTTGGAAGAAATCGTGCTGCTGAGATCCGGAATGGTCCGCGGTCGATCGATATAGACATCGAGCTTTGGGGGAACGAAAAAATCAGTTTTGAGGATGCAAAAAATCCGATGCGCAACCTTGAGATTCCTCACCCCCGCCTAAAAGAAAGGGCTTTCGTTTTGATACCAATGCTTGAGATTTCAGGGGAATTTGCCGATTTTATAAATGGGGATGTCTTTGCGGACGCCCTTTCAAAAATTGGAACCGGCGGCGTTGAGAAAAAGCTCGGAAAAGAGGACTTTTTCAATGGATGCTGATGACTCTTACAGGATCAGAAAATATGGAAGAAAAAACAGTTTCAGTAAATCAGAGCGAAGAAATGCCTGCTCTTTCTGCGGATGAAGAGGGCGAGACCGGACGTGAGAAACGCCGTTATTCGGTCGGAGAATTTGAAGGCCCCCTTGATTTGCTTTGGGCGTTGATTCGCGACAACAGGGTGAATATTTACGACATTCCGATTGCACAGATTACTGAACAGTTCCTGGAGTATCTTGATTATGCTGCCAGTTTCGAGCTGAATGATCTTTCCGAGTTTTACAGCATGGCCGCGCGGCTTGTCTACATAAAGTCCAGGATGATGCTGCCTGTTGAGGTCAAGGTCGAGGATGAGTTTGATTTTGACGATCCGCGCGAAGAGCTGGTTGACCGCCTCATCGAGTATCAGAAGTTCAAGAAACTTGCCACGCTGGTTGAGGAAAAGCAGGATGAGTCTGAGTGGAGCTTTGAGCGCAAGAAGATTCAGAGAATCCTCCCTTTTGAGGAAAAAGAGCTTTGGGAGAAAATAGATACTTGGGATCTTCTGGAGCAAATGCAGAAAATCTTCAAGGGGCTTGTTTCCCAATATTCGGATCAGAAAATTCTCGACCTTACTGAGGAGATTTCTGTGAGCGAGAAACTGACTCTGATGAACGAGTTGCTCGAGGAGCACAGGGAATGCATGTTTACGGACTTGATCGTGCGTGCTGGAAGCGTGCTTGATGTCGTCTGCGCGTTTATGGCTTTGCTTGAGGCTGTAAAATTCAAGCGGGCTACGATTTATCAGAATAAAATGTTTGGAGATATAAAAATCTGTCGGTATGAAGCTGCCTGATGAAGACGGCTGAAAATCGCGGTTTTAGGATTTTGATTTTTTATGAAAGAGAACGAAGAAAAAAAAGAGAACGCAGAAAGTTCAGAAGGTAAAAACGTGCGGGGCACTTTGAACGTAAATCTTGAGAAGGAGACCGGCCTTGTGGAGTCTGTCCTTTTCCTTGAGAGCGAGCCTTTGAGCGTTGAAACAATTTCAAATATTGCGCAGATTTCTAAAGATGTCGTCGTTGAATGCCTTGAGCTTCTTAAAGAAAAATATACCGCCGAGAATTGCGGAGTCGAGCTTTCGATTATTACCGGCGGATATATACTGACTCCGAAAAAAGAGTATTGGGAAACTGTAAAAGAACGGTACGGAAACAAGAATGACGGAAAACTTTCGAAATCAGCTATAGAAGTTTTGTCAATAATCGCATATAAGCAGCCTGTGACCCGTGCCGAAATCGAAGATTTGCGGGGCGTTTCTCCTGACAATATGATCAGAATGCTTTTGGAGCGTCAGCTTATAAAAGAAGTTGGTCGCCGGGAGTCTCCTGGTCGCCCTGTGGAATTTGGCACGACTAAGGAATTCCTGAAGTTCTTCAGGCTCAATTCAATTTCAGAACTTCCAAAGCTGGACGAAAAGGAAGAAGAGAGGTTCGTACTTGCCCGCTAATAATCAGAATCAGTCAAATGAAATCCGTCTGCAGGCGTATCTTGCTCATTGCGGAGTCGCAAGCCGCCGAGCTTCGGAAAAAATCATCGTTGATGGTCGCGTAGCTGTCAATGGCGCTGTCGTAACGGAGCTTGGAACAAAGGTTTCTGAAAAAGATGTTGTGACTGTTGACGGAAAAGAAATCCATCTTGAGGAGACAAAGCGTTATGTCCTCCTAAACAAGCCTCTGGGCTATGTTTGCTCCCAGTCGGATGAGAAGGGGAGACCTTGCGCGGTCGAGCTGTTGAAAGAGCATTATTCTGAACGGCTTTACAATGTCGGCCGGCTCGATATGTACAGTTTCGGAGCAATCATTTTTACGAATGATGGTGATTTTGCCGCAAAACTGAGCCATCCGAGCAGCGAGCTTGAGAAAGAATACATAGTTGAAAGCAGCCTTCCGTTGCCACGATACCTTGCGGAGGATTTTGAGCGTGGTATTCGTGTCGACGGAGTTTTCTATAAGGCGAAGGTCGCCGAGGAACTTAACGCTCACAGACTCAGGGTTGTACTCATCGAGGGAAAAAACCGTGAGATTCGCCGGGTGTTTGAAAATGCCGGGCTGGCAATCAAAAAGCTCTGCCGGGTTCGAATCGGAAATCTTGAGCTTGGCGATTTGGAGCCTGGAGAATTCCGTGAGCTTAGCGCAAGCGAAGTAAAAGAACTTTTGAAACTGTGCAAAAATTAAAAATCTGAAAACAAAAATAGGAAGGTGTTTTATGATTATCGCTATGGACGGACCTGCCGGAACAGGAAAATCTACGATCGCTTCTTTGATCGCTAAGAAACTGGGAATCACTTATTTGAACAGCGGCAGTTTCTATCGTGCGCTTACAATGGCTTTGAATGGTACTGACATCGACATCGCTGATGCCGAGAAAGTTTTGGAGTTCTGCAAAAAGCAGACACTTGACTACGAGAACTCTCATCTCATTTTAAATGGAACCGATGTGGAGTCTCATCTGCATGATGATTCCGTTTCTGCCCGTGTAGCTCAGGTCTCATCAATTGTAGAGATTCGTCATCTTGTGAACGAAAGGATGCGCGAAATCACGAATCACCTCGATATCATTTGCGAGGGACGCGACATGACTACGGTCGTTTTCCCGAACGCTGATTATAAGTTCTATCTTGATGCTTCCATTGATGTTCAGGCTCAGCGAAGATTCGATCAGGGCGTTTCAAACATGACGCTTGAGGAAGTGAAACAGGCTATCATCAAGCGCGACGAGATCGACAGAAACAAGAAAGAGGGTGCGTTGAAGCGCAGCGAAGATGCCATTTATATCGATACTTCTTCATTGACTATTGATCAGGTTTGTGAGATAATATTAAGCAAAATTCAGAAATAAAGGTAATACTATGGAACAGATGGAAGTGGAAAAGGAAGAATCAAAGAATTCTATCCAGACACAATTAATGGAAGAGTCTCTCAAGAGTCTTGGTACTGTTGAAGACGGTCAGCTTGTAGACGGAACGGTAGTTCAGGTAACTAGCGATTACGTATTTGTTGATATCGGCTACAAATCAGAAGGAAGAATCCCGGTAAGCGAATTCGGCGATAAACTTCCAAAAGACGGAAGTGTGATTACTGTTATTGTAAATCACAAAGACGGTCGAAATGGTCCTGATATTTCATTTACAAAGGCACAGGCAAAGCAGCTTTGGAAAGATTTTAGAAAAGCATACGAAGAAAAAGCTGTTGTTGAAGGCGTAATCGAAAAAGAAGTTAAGGGCGGCTTTGATGTAAATCTCGGTGGAGATATTCATGCGTTCCTTCCTATCAGTCAGTCAGACAGTCAGAAAGTTGACAATCCTTCGAAACTTATCGGTCTGAAAGCAAAATTCTACATCGAACGTCTGTATTCAGATAATAAGGCTAACATCGTTGTTAACCGCAGAAAATATCTCGAGGAAGTTATTGGTGCTGAGCGCGATAAGTTCTTCGCAGAAAAACAGATTGGTGACACCGTAAAGGGAACTGTAAAATCATTTACCAGCTTCGGTGCATTCATCGACCTCGGCGGATTCGACGGACTCCTCCATATCAACGATATGTCTTGGGGACACGTTACTCGTCCGAAAGATTTCGTAAAGAAAGGTCAGGAAATCGAGCTTAAGGTTATCCGCCTTGAGCCGAACGACAAGAGAATCAATCTTTCTCTCAAGCATTTCTCAGAAGATCCTTGGGTACACTTTGAGGACAAATATCATGTTGATGACATCGTAGAAGGTACAGTTACAAAACTGACTGATTTCGGTGCATTCATCGAGCTCGAAGAGGGTATCGAAGGTTTGGCTCATATCTCAGAATTCAGCTGGACAAAGAAAATCAACAAACCGGGCGACATGGTTAAAATTGGCGACAAGCTCAAATGTATGATCCTCGGTTATGATATTCCTGCTGGACGTGTTTCTTTGGGTCTCAAGCAGGTTACTGCAAATCCATGGGATACTATTTCTGAAAAATATCCTGAAGGAACAAAAGTTCACGGAAAAGTTGTAAAACTTACTAACGCTGGTGCTTTCGTTCAGCTTGAGGATGGAATCGATGGTTTCCTCCATGCAGAAGATATTTCTTGGACAAAGAAAGTTAAGCATGCTGGAAGCGAGCTTTCTGTTGATCAGGAACTCGATGTCGTTATCCTTGAGGTTGATACAGAAAATCACCGCATCCGAGTTGGAATCAAACAGCTTACAGACAATCCTTGGAAGAAATTTGCCGAGGAATACAAGCCGGGTTCTACTTTGGAAGGTGAAATTACTTCAATCACAGAATTTGGTATCTTCGTAAAAGCTCCTGATGGAATCGAAGGTCTCGTAAACAAGGCTAACTTGAGCGATGATCGCGAAGTTCCGTATGAAGAAGCTGTAAAAAAATACAATGTCGGCGACAAAATCAATGTATTTGTTGTTGATGTAAACGTAGATAAAGAAAAAGTTGCTTTCTCTGTAAAGGAATATAAAAAGGCTCAGGCTCGCAAAGAGATTTCTCAGTACATGTCATCTTCAGAAAATGACGACGACGGTGCTTATACTCTCGGCGACATGATTAAGTCTCAGCAGAACAACTAATCTATAATATATCGATGAGTGGCATAAATGAGTGGTGAAAATACAATAAGTTTGGAGCAGCTTTATTCACTCATCGATATCAATTCACGTTTAAATTCAAATTACTCTGACATAAACGCATTGCTCATTCATATCCTTGAATCTGCAATGCGTCTTGTTAATTGTGAGTCATCTTCCCTTCTTTTGGTTAATAATGACAATCAGTCTTTGCACTTTGTCGTTGCTTTGGGGCCGAAAGGGGCGGAAGCTAAAGAAATCCCTGTATCAAAAAACAGTATTGCCGGCTGGGTCGTAGACAACAATAAATCTCTGATTATAAACAATGTTGCCGAAGACCCTCGCTTTTCTCCCGCCGTTCAGGATAAAACAGGATACATTTCCCGCAATATGGTCGCCATTCCGATGTGCGTCAGAGGAAAATGTCTTGGAGTAATCGAACTGATCAATAAAAACAGCCTCAAACCGTTTACAAAGCATGACGTTACGATTCTTGAGGTTTTTGCGAATCAGGCGGGACTTGCCTATGCGAATGCGAATTCTTTGAAATCGGCTCAAGACCAGATTTCTGTGCTTTCAAATCAGCTTGCGAATGGATTCGATTATCATTCGTTCATCGCAAAAAGTTCTCAGATGCTCGATTTGCTTCGGGTTATCAATGAAGTCGCAAAGACAAATACGACTATTCTGATAACCGGAGAAAGCGGCGTCGGAAAGGAGCTTTTCGCGGAGCAGATTCACGTGCGGAGCCAGAGAAAGGACAAGCCTTTTGTCAGGGTGAACTGCGCGGCGTTGAGCTCGTCTCTGCTTGAAAGCGAACTTTTTGGTCATGTGAAAGGTGCTTTTACCGATGCTGTCAGCGACCGGATCGGCCGCTTTGAGGCTGCGGACGGCGGAACCCTTTTCCTTGACGAAATTGGTGAGCTTCCGGTTTCCCTTCAGGTGAAACTTTTGCGCGTGCTGCAGGAGCATAAATTTGAGCGCGTAGGCTCATCTCAGACTGTTTCTGTCGATGTTCGGATTGTTGCGGCCACAAACCGCAATCTCGAAAAGATGGTTTCTGAAGGAACTTTCAGAAGCGATTTGTATTTCAGGCTTAATGTTCTGCCGATCAATGTGCCGCCGCTAAGGGAGCGCAAGGATGATATCGAGCCTCTCGCATCTTTTTTCCTCTGCAAATTCAGCATGGAGACAAAGAAAAACTTCGTGGGCTTTTCTCAGAATGCTCTTAATGCGTTATATTCTTACTATTGGCCCGGAAATGTGCGCGAGCTGGAGAATTCTATCGAACGTGCTTGTGTTCTTGGAACGCCGCCGTATGTTCAGGCAGAGGATTTCAGAGTGACGGTCGATTCTTCGTCATTGGAAAAATCATCTGAAGATTCTGTTTCTGTCATGGCGGAAGAATTGTATGATCGCGACGAGGACAAAACTTTGAAGACGGCAATAAATCGTTTCAAAGCCGCGTACATAAAAAAAGTCCTGAATGAGACTTCGTGGAATCAAACCGAAGCCGGACGAATTCTTGGAATTCAGCGTACTTATGTCAACCGTTTGCTAAACGAACTGCATATACGCTAAAATATAAAATAAAAATATTCAAACAGAGGTAAAACGAAATGAGTGACAAAATCGAAAAAGATTCATTGGAGTCAACATTAAATTCGATTCTTGAAAAATCAAAAAATAAACTGCTTGCAGGAGCTGTGGTTGTAATCATTGCTTTGATTGTTGTAATTGCAAGCACCGTTGTAAAATCATCTTCTACAACAAAGGCAATTTCTTTGATTGATTCCGTGTATTACTCATATACAAAGGATGCTTCTTCGCTTTCGGATTCAGACATTGCTGCCCGCCAGAAGGACGTTCTTGAGAAGCTTTCTTCACTTTCAGGAAAAAGCGGAATCGCAGGAATCAGATCTAATATGCTGATCGCTGACATTCTTTTTGCTCAGAAAAAATATGACGAGTCTCGAAGCGCATGGTTGAAGGCTGCTGCTGCCGGAAAAAAGGCTTACACAGCTCCGTTGTGCTATTACAATGCAGCCGTTTGCAGCGATAATCTCAATGACTCTGACTCGGCTCTCTCTTATTATACTCGTGCAGCAGATTTTGAGGATTTCCTTCTTGCTGACCATGCCCTGTTCAACATCGGTCGCGTTCAGGAAGAGAAGGGGGATTATTCCGCTGCAAAAGCTGCCTATGATAAGATTTACGATCTCCGTCCTGCTTCAAACTGGGCATTCCTTGGAAAAAGCCGAATCATTGCGCTCAAATCTGAGGGAAAACTCAAATAATCAGTAACTTTTCTTTTTCTATCTGATTTGTATAATATATTTATAAGGAAGGTTCGGAAGTCGGACGATTTTTGAACTTTCCTTCAAAATCTAAAAACCGAAAAGGACACGAGATATGATTAGAAAAAAGTTTATTGCAAAGTTTACGCTGTCATGCCTTGCGGCCCTTTTGTTTTCTTGCGGACTTGAGACTTATACTTTTACCTATCCGGTTTTGTATGTCTACAACAACCCTCTTTATTCAAGCTCCGATTCCACGACCTACTATTGCAGTTTCCAGACGAACGAGACTAAACAGATCGACAACTTCGTCGGAACTGATATCTATTACCGCATCTACAACAACTCTTCGACGCTCGTTTCAAACCGAACGGTGATTCTTGCGGCAAATACGACCAACAACTCCGGCGCTGCGGCCATGCTCATGGCCAACACTTATGGATTCAAGCAGCTGAAAATGAAGCCCAGCCTGGGTTACTCCGTTTTTATTCCTGCAACCGGAACGAACCGCACAGTCTATTTCAGGCTGAAGGATATGTATCTTACATCTGATACTGATTTCAGGGCTTCGATTCGTGTTGGAGGAGCATATCTTTATAGCGGTGGCAATCTTGTCATTCCGTGTCGCAATGACGGAACCAAGACCTTTGACTTTTTTGACGATGACAACAGTGATTCTTCCAAGAAAATCGATGTCAAACCTGTGAGCGGTGATGATGATTTTACGTGCTCTTCCACGGCGACTGACAGCGACGCATATTACGTGCAGCTGTTTGCGGTTGGTATGAGCTACAATACAGCAACCCTGTCTTCCACTGATTTGAGCTGCGCTTCGGATCTCGTTGACCTCGGATCAATCCCAATCATAAAGAACAAATAAACAACATTCCTCGGCGGGCATAAAAAAAACCGCTTTGTAAACAAAGCGGTTTAAGTGAGACTGACTGGGCTCGAACCAGCGACCCTCTGCTTAGAAGGCAGATGCTCTAATCCAGCTGAGCTACAATCTCGCGTGGAAAATAATATATCATATTTTTTTATTTCATGCAATATATGAAACGCTTGGATTTTTAATTTTCCAGCAATGTCATATACTTCCAGATTTCCTTGTTTTCCTGCCCGATTCGCCAGAATCCGACCTTTTTCAAATCCTGCTGGGAGTACATCATCAGCCTGTTGAGGCAGCTTTCCATATCATCGAAATAAATCGTTATGGTATTCTCTTTCTTGAGCTTGAAGTATTTGTTTCCGTTTTTGTCCTCGTGGATGTCCGATTCCTGAACCCCGTTTTCATCGATGAGCCTCATGACGGAAGTGTTGTACCATGCCCTTGAGCCGATTTTGTCGTCAGTCCATGCCCTTCCGTAAAACGGCGCGCCCATTATGAGCTTTGATTCAGGTATTTTCGTTTTTGCGTAGTCGTAGATTCTTTTGCACCAATCAGGTGATGCGATCGCTCCTGGGGCGCTTGTTGACCAGTGCTGGTCGTATGCCATGACGAGAATCTTGTCCGCTATTTTTGAGAGCCTTTCATAGTCGTAAGGGTCTTTTTCGAGGGTCTTGACCCGGGCAGGGATGGCAAGCGTAAGCATCTTGTCGTTGAGCTGCTTTTTCAGTTCTACAAGAAAATCATAGAAATTGTCCGCGTCGTTTTGAGGGACAAGCTCCCAGTCAATCTGAAGACCTTCGTATGTCTCGGCCTTTTTTACAAGGTCGCTTATGATTCTGTCCCTCAGTGGAAGACTTGGATCCAGGAGAAGGTGAGTCTGAGACTTTGAGTCGACGCTTGAGACGAGATGGACCCTTCCCGTGTAGTTCGCGAAATATTTGTCCCGCGGTGCGGAGTCCAGGACTGTGCTGTAGATCCCGATTGAGGAGGCGAAGTATCCGATGTCGCTTACCGGCATGTCCGTTGAAAAATCAGACTCTTTTCCTGTCATGACGTATCCCCATATTTCGTCGTAGCACAGCGGATAGAAGCTTTTTTGTTCTGTAGGTTGCGAACAAGAAAGGTTTAGAAAGTAGAAAATGAGTGATAGGGAAAAAGCTATTAATGATTTTTTTTTCGTCATGTCGGTACGCCTCCTGTTAAACATGCATCTGATGAAAAATTTTTTTAGGAATTGGTGTCAGTCGTTTCCTGATTTTTTCGTTCCGGGATGATCAGGTTCAGCAAAATTCCTGCGACGGTTGCAAGTGCAACACCGGCAAGGCTGAACGTGAAGTTTCCGAGCTTGAGCTGGAAAAGTCCTCCTCCTATTCCAATTGTGAGTATTACTGAGGCAATTGTCAAGTTTCGTCTTTTCGTGAAATCGACTTTCTTTTCGACTATTGTCCTGAGACCTGATGCAGAGATGAGTCCGTACAAAAGGATGCATACGCCGCCGAGGACTGGAGTCGGTATCGTCTGTATGAGCGCGCCGAATTTAGGGCAGAACGAGAGCAGGATTGCTATGACTGCCGCGCCTCCGATGACCCAGACCGAATAAACTTTCGTGATTGCCATGACGCCGATGTTTTCTCCGTATGTGGTGTTCGGCGGCCCGCCCCAGATTGCTGCCCATGCGGTCGCGATTCCGTCTCCGGTTAGCGTTCTGTGAAGTCCCGGGTCTTTTGTGAAGTCCCTTCCGACGACGGTTGACGTGGTGATGGTGTCTCCGAGGTGCTCACAGATTGTGGAGATTGAGATGATGATGAACGTGATTATCGCCACGACGTTGAACTTTGGTGCCGTCCATACGTAGCTTCCGTTCTCGTTGTGCAGAAACGGAATTCCGAACAGCGGCGCGTTCTTTACGCTGGCAAAGTCTATGAGGTGGTAGCTGTCGAATATGAGACCTAGTATGAGGGTGAACAGATAGCCTGAAACAAGTCCGATTAAGATGGAGAGCGTGTTGAAAAATCCCTTGAAGAAAATAGTCGCGATTATGGCTAGAATCAGAGTGAAGAATGAGATGCTGAATGCGACCAGGGAATACGTTCCGTCGATGTACAGGGCTGAGTTGATGGCGGAACCTGCGAGCGACATACCGATTACGATGATGACGGAGCCGATGACGACAGGTGGGAGCGCGCGGTCAATCCATTCCTTTCCGGAAATCCTTATGATTGCGGCGATGACGCAGTAGAAGAGACCTGCGAATACCGCACCGCCCATAGCGTATTCGGTGCCGAACTGCTGTCCGATGCCGATGAGGGCGGGGATGAACGCAAAGGACGAGCCTAAGAATGCCGGAACCTTTGCCTTTGTTATGCAGATGTAGAGCAGTGTGCCGCTTCCCGCGGTAAAAAGTGCTGTCGATGTGCTAAGCCCGGTGAGGAGGGGAACCAGGATTGTCGCACCGAACATCGCGAATACATGCTGGATGCTCAGCGGAATCCATCGTGAAAGGGACGGACGGTCAGATGGGTAGAGGATGTTCTGTTCCATAAGATTTTTTTGTTTTTTAACTCCTAATGAAAAAATAAGAATATGCAAAAAAAAGCCGACAGAACATGCTGTCGGCTTTTTCAGTTAAAAATGATTACTGTTTGATGAATACGATGTAGTCAAGTTTCATTCCATTCTCGCCAGGTTTGTTTGGTTTGTTTGGATCGTTCTGCTGGATTCTTACTTTGCAAGTTGTCTCTGCATCGAAAGTGATGATTGGACCACAGCGTGTTGTAAGCTCGTAAGTTCCGATTGGCGGGTCAGAAGGATAAGTTCTGTAAGCCTTGTCGTTTACGAAGATGTTGAATGCATCGTGTGCACCGTCTGGAGCGTCTTCGTTAGCGAGGAGCTGGTATGAACCAGCTGGGAAAGTTACGATAGCTTCTGCGAAAGACTCTTCGTTGATGAGTTTTCCAGCATAGTAGCCAGAAGCTTTTTCATCTTCGAATACGAGGAATGTTCCGTCATAGAACATGTGCTCGATTTCGATCTTGAGCTCTGAACCGCTGAAAGTGTACTTTGGAGCCTCAGTAGCTGGTACCGGTGGCTCTGGTTTTGCAGGCTCTGCTTTTGCTGTTGAACCGCAAGATGCAAGCAATGCAAGCGAAGCAACTGCTGTAAGAATTGCTGTAACTTTTGTTACTAATTTCATTGTTTTATCTCCTCCTCTTTGAGATTACTTTATATTACATTCTGCAATCCGTTTTATGCTGACGATTTTTTGGCTTTTTCTGTTTTATCCGACGTTTTTTTCTGGGTTTTGCCGGGAAAAATTAAAATCCCGGGACTTTCGGCGGAGAAAACTTTTTCTTCATGTTCTGTAGGAATTCAATTGCCATATCCGCGTCTACAGGTGCCGATTCCTTGTGGTATTCTACGAGGTTCGGCGGGATCTCATCGAGGAACCGGCTCGGCTGGCATTCGACGTTTGACTGCATGTGCCGCCTTGTCCTGCAGGATGATATCAGAAGTTTGTCCCTGGCGCGCGTTATCGCGACGTAAAAAAGCCGCCGCTCTTCCTCTACTGCGGCGTCTCCGCCCTCGTCAACAGCCCGTCCGTGCGGAATCAGTCCCTCTTCGGTTCCCGCGATGAACACGACAGGAAATTCCAGACCCTTTGATGCGTGGATCGTCATCAGGTTCACCTTTCCCTTGTCAGCAGGGTGATCCTGTTGAGATAGTTGTAAAGCGTCGGCTCCCCGGACTCAGGATTGTTTTCCCAGTTCTCGATGGAGTTTATGAGGCTCTCGATGTTGAGGAACTTGAAGCGCGCCGCTTTCTCTGACTTCGGGTTCTCGGAAATCAGGTAGTCGAAGTAGCGGATGTCCTCGACCATCTTTCTTACCTTCTTTGCGAGTCCGTGGCCTCCGAGCATAGGCTTGTTTCCCTCGATTATGTCCACGAAACTTTTAAGCGACTGCTTGACTCCCTCTGAGAAATCTTCGAGATCGTCATCGTTGCAGACGGTAAGCTGGCTGTTTGCGCTGTCCTGCATGAACAGGTCCGCCTCATCATCCCCGACTTCCAAAAGCGCGTTTATCGCCTCCCATAGCGAGCATGAGAGATTCTTCGCGATTTGGTTCAGTTTTTCGATCGTGACACGGCCGATTCCGCGTCTCGGGGTGTTTATGATCCTGAGCAGGTTCACGTCGTCGTCGTGGTTCGAGATTACCCTCAGGTAGGAGATTATGTCCTTTATTTCCTTGCGCTGGAAAAAGCTTGTGCCGCCGCTCATCGTGTACGGGATGTTCTCTGCGAGGAAAGCTTCCTCGATCGCGCGCGACTGGGTGTTTGCCCTCATGAGCACGCAAAAGTCGTCGTACTTGCGCTTTTCTGTGACGCAGATGGACTGAATCGTCTCGATTATAAAGCTTGCCTCTGCCGTCTCGTTCTCAGGCATGTAGATTTCGATAGGCTTTCCTTCGCCGTTACCGCTCCAAAGCTCCTTGTCCTTGCGGTTTGTGTTGTGCTTTATGACACCGTTGGCCGCCGCAAGAATTGTGCCGGTGGAACGGTAGTTCTGCTCAAGCCGGATTTCCTTTACATCCTTGAAATCTTTCTCGAAGTTCACGATGTTCAGATAGTCGGCGCCTCTCCAGCTGTAGATGCTCTGGTCGTCGTCTCCAACCACCGCGACATTGTTTTCTGCCAGCAGCCTCATGAATTCGTATTGCTGGTGGCTGGTGTCCTGGAATTCGTCGACCATGATGTATTTGTATCGGTTCTTGTAGCTCTGGAGAATGTCAGGATTTTCGCGGAAAAGCTTTATCGGGAGAGTTATCAAATCGTCAAAATCAACTGCGTTGTAGAGTTTCAGTCCCTCCTGATATCCCTCGTAGAGCTGGCGGTACATCTCGTTCTCGGAATTCCATTGCTTTCGTCCGGTCTTGATGTCAGAAATCAGTATGCCGATTTT
Organism: uncultured Treponema sp.; assembly: GCA_947170195.1. Lineage (GTDB taxonomy): Bacteria > Spirochaetota > Spirochaetia > Treponematales > Treponemataceae > Treponema_D. The sequence goes on from CAMVSS010000015.1 coordinate 24,281, forward strand.
GTATATGTCCATTGCTTCCGGGGAATAGCGCAGCTCGCGGCCTGTCTCTTTTATGAGCGCGTTCCTGTCGGTCTCGTCGTAGATCGAGAAATTCTCGCGGTAGCCGAGCCGGGCGATGTCCTGACGCAATATGCGCACTCCGAATGCATGGAACGTCGATATTGTGAGGAGCGGAAGTTTTTTTCCTGTGAGCTGCTTGATTCGCTCTTCCATTTCGCGCGCCGCCTTGTTGGTGAAGGTGAGTGCGAGAATCGCTGACTGCGGAACGCCAGAATTGAGCATGTGTGCAATCCTGAACGTGATGACTCGTGTCTTTCCGGAGCCTGCTCCCGCAATGATGAGGAACGCTCCGTCTATCTGAGTGACAGCCTTGAATTGTTCCGGGTTTAGTTCGTTCTGAAGTTCTGAAAGGTCTGCTGGCATTTGCACAAGAGTATAGCGCAAAAAGGTGTGAGTGTCATATCAAACACGAAAAAAAACCAAAGTTTCCACATCTATAGATGTCCCTGGGGCAAGCAATTATAAAAAGAACTGACACCGACGGAATGCTCAAAAAATGAGTAATCAATTGATAATAGTGATTTGCAGTTGAATAATTTCATTGCAGTAAAATAAAAATTTCATTGCAATAAACGTAAATTTTTATTGCAATAAATGAGTTCGTATACGGCAATAAATGAGTACGTTTATTGCAATAAACGACTTCATATACGGCAATAAAAATTTTCTTTTATTGCCGTATTTTTTTTTGCGGACGGCA
>CAMVSS010000016.1 GCA_947170195.1 uncultured Treponema sp.
AAACTTGCGAGGCAAGTTTTGAGCGAGTCTCGGAAAAATCTATGATTTTTCCGTTTCGTAAATGAGATAGTGGAGCTTGCTGTATGAAAGGAATTGAATATAAAGGTGTAACTTCCGTTGACGGACCAATCATTGTCGTAAAGCGAAGCGAGAACATTTTTTACAACGAGATCGTTTATGTTCGCGACAGAAGCGGTGAAAAAAAGACCGGTCGTGTCATTGATTTGAATGAGGATACTGCAATCGTTCAGATTTTTGGCTCGACTACCGGAATCGATTTGAACGATACAAGCATAGAGTTCCTTGAAGTGCCGATGGAATTGCGCGTTGGTGAAGGTCTTTTGGGACGAATCTTCAACGGTCTGGGAGAACCTATTGACGGTCTTCCTCCTATTGTGTCGAGCAAAAAGGTTGATGTAAACGGAATGCCGATAAATCCTTATGCCCGAATCTATCCGCGTGACTTTATTCAGACGGGAATTTCTTCGATTGACGGAATGAACACTCTGATCCGCGGTCAGAAATTGCCTATCTTCTCTGGAAACGGTCTTCCGCATAACAAGCTTGCCGCGCAGATCATTCGTCAGGCGAAAATCCGCAATTCGGACGAGCAGTTCGTAATGGTTTTTGCAGGCATGGGCATTAAATACGATCAGGCTCAGTTCTTTATCCATTCGTTCGAGGAGTCCGGCGTTTTGAGCAAGGTCGTCATGTTCCAGAGTCTTGCGGATTCTCCTTCTATCGAGCGAATCATCACGCCGCGCTGCGCATTGACGGCGGCGGAATATCTTGCTTACGAAAAAAATATGCATGTTCTGGTCGTTATGACCGATATGACGAACTATTGCGAGGCTCTGCGCGAAATTTCAACGACCCGCGGAGAGGTTCCTGGCCGAAAGGGATATCCTGGCTACCTGTATTCAAATCTTGCCGAGCTGTATGAGCGCGCTGGAAAAATCAAAGGAAGCACAGGCTCGATCACGCAGATTCCAATCCTTACGATGCCGAACGATGATATATCTCATCCGATCCCTGACTTGACGGGCTACATCACTGAGGGACAGATTGTTCTTGACCGTGCTATTTCCCAGAAGGGAATCTATCCGCCGGTTTCAGGTCTTCCTTCTTTGAGCCGATTGATGAAGGACGGAATTGGCGAGGGCATGACCCGTGAGGATCATTCCGCTGTCGCGAGCCAGCTGTTTGCCGCATATTCTAAAGTAAAGTCGATCCGAAATCTTGCGGCGATCATCGGCGAAGAAGAGCTGGGCGAAGTTGACCGCATGTATCTCGCATTCGGTGATGCTTTGGAAAATCAGTTCTTTACTCAGGGGGAATATGAGAACCGGAGCATTGAGGAAACTCTCGATCTCGGCTGGAAGCTGTTGAAGATCCTGCCGAAGAATGAGCTGTACCGAATCAAGCCGGAGCTTATTGAGAAGTATTACCCTGCGGACGAGGAATAAAATTCCTCGCGGAAAACGCGGAGAACGCGGAGAAGGTCTTAAATTAAATATTTAAATGGAAGTTCGGAAAATCTCCGGTGGCGAGTTTCCGAAGTTCCATAAACTCTGTGAGCTCTTTTGCTCTGTGAGAAAGTTGAAATTGGAAATATTATGGCAAAGTTAAATATTGCACCTACCAAATCTAATCTTCTCTCTATAAAAGAACAGCTTGCTGTTGCTGTTGACGGCTATGAGCTTTTGGAACAGAAGCGTGAGATTCTTGTTATGGAGCTTATGCGTATGGTTGAGAAGGTAAAGCTTCTTGAGCGTGAGATTGACAAGGCTGTTTCGAGCGCCTATCCCGCACTGACGAACATGCTTATGACTGTCGGTGGCGACAGGGTAGAGCGAATCTCCCAGGCTGTAAAATACGATTACAATATCAGGGAAAAACCCGTAACCGCCGGTGGCATGAGTTTCAATTCTGTTGAGGTGGAGCTTCCGCAGCTTCAGCTTTTCTATTCGTTTTTGGGAGCATTCTCTGATTCTGACAAGGTAATGGTCGATTTCTTCAAGCTTCTTAATCTTCTTACTGAAATGGCTTCAATCAGAACGATTGCGTGGAGACTTGCTTCTGAGGTTAAAAAAACTCAGCGGCGCGTAAATGCCCTGAACAAAATGATAATTCCGCAGGAAAAAGAAACAAAGACATATATAGAAAGTGTTCTTGAGGAACGTGAGAGAGAAAATACATTCGTTCTGAAAAGTTTGAAAAACAGAAAATCAAGCTAGATTGGAGCGTGATATGATCAAGCCTTTATTTCAAAAGATTATTGTGGCTGTGAACGGTTCGGAGCAGTCGATTCATGCGGCGATGTATGCGATCATGATGGCAAAAACTTACAAATGCCAGCTGAAGGCTGTCTATGTCGTTGATACTGCGGCGTTGAAGCAGCTTGAGTTTTCGAAAATCTTTTTGTCGGAGGAGAGCAAGCGTTATGAGACAAACCTTGTTTCCGACGGACATAAGTACCTTTCGTATGTCGAAAACCTTGCAAAGCAGAAGGGCATTAAGATTGACACGGAGCTGCGCAAAGGTTCAATCTGGTCTCAGGTAATAACGGTTGCAGATGAATTTGATGCGGATCTCATTTTGCTTGGTGGCAGGGAAAATCAGGCTCATTCAATGGGTAACAATATAAAGCACGATAAAACCTCCTCTACAAATTCTGAAATCATCGGAAGCGCAAGATGCAATGTTCTTGTCGTGAGAAAGCCAGAAATCGAAAAACTTTTTAAAATCGCCTAAAAAATTCGGAATTCTTGAAAAAAAACGCTTGCAAGCGGTTTTTTTTGCTGTATAATGTAACTGATTTTATGAAAGCAGTTTCACGACAGAGCACAATTTATGATGTCGCACGTCTGGCAGGGGTCAGCTCTGCGACAGTTTCTCGATTTTTGAATGAACCGGATCGCGTTGCAAGCGAAAAGAAGGAAAAGATTCAGTTTGCGATAAAGGAGCTGAATTTTGTTCCCAAGGCGGAGGCCGTGGCAAAGGCACGCCGCGCTTACAGGAGAATCGGTGTCGTCGCTCCTTTTTTTACCCAGCCATCGTTCATGGAACGACTTCGCGGAATCGAATCTGTTTTGAGCGCCGAGCATTACGAGCTTGTCATGTATTCAATCAGCACCCAGGAAGATCTGGAGAACTACATTCAGATTTTGGTGAACACCCAGCGGGTGGACGGATTGATCCTCCTGTGCGTAAATCCCGGCGAGCGGATGCTTGGGGTTCTGGACGATGCGAGCTTCCCGGTCTGTTTTGTTGAGAACGAATATGAAAATTTTGACTGCGTGACGGTTCAGAACCTTAAGGGCGGGCAGAAAGCCGCTGAGTATTTGTACAACAGGGGATGCAGAAATCCGGGCTTTATTGGAGAGGTTTCTTCTGCTGAATATTCTGTCGGGGCGACGGAGGAAAGGTTTCGCGGATTTCAGTTTTATTTTGCTAATCAGGGAATCACCGTCTCTCCTGAAAATGTTTGGCTCGGAGAATTTGTCGAGGGCAAGCGCGAGGAAGAAATCTCAAGATTTTTGGATAATCCGTGGCTGCCGGACGGAGTTTTCTGTTCGAGTGATGTTCTTGCGGCCAGCTTCATCAGGATTGCGGAAAAAAAGGGAATCGCAATTCCTGGAAAGATAAAAGTCATCGGATTTGACAATATCGATATAGCTGATTATTTGGGGCTTACTTCGGTGAGTCAGAATCTTGAGGAATCCGGAAAAATGGCTGCCAGGCTTGTGCTTGACCGGATTAATGACACCGACCGCGGAATCACAACCATGAAAGTTCCGCTTGAGGTGATTGAAAGGGAAACTTGCGGTGAATGACCGCTAATATAAATGAGGCATGATAAAAATTATCTCCGTGTAATTTTTATCACGGAAGAGTTCTTGTCGTTGGCAACAACTCGCTATCCGTTGCTTTCGTGAAACGCCGTTAACGCGGTGTTTACAAAAGGAGGAAATATGAAAAAGACTTTGGTGATTGGATGCGCGGCTTTGGGAATCGCCGCAGTGTTGTTCTCTTCGTGCAACAAAAATGCTTCCGCTGCAAAAAAAACAGATGATGGCATTGTCCGCGTTGAGGGACCTTTCAGAGGTGAGGAAGAGGCTCGCTTTCAGGAAATCGTAAAAATATTCAACGAAAAATACAAAGATTCGGGATTTCAGGTTCAATATGAGGGAAGTCCTGATTTTGAAGTTCAGATTCAGGTAGAGACTCAGGCAAATACACCGCCTGATATTGCTGCAATTTCTCAGCCTGGAACTATGAAAAGATTCGCCGAGGCTGGTTTGCTCAAAGCTTTGGATGCGGACACTGTCGCTTGCGTAAATGAAAATTATGCTCCGGTTTGGAAGGAACTCGGTTCTTACAACGGAAATGTTTACGGAGTTTTCCATCGCGTAAATGCAAAGAGCTTCGTCTGGTACAACAAGAAAGAATGGGCAAAGCGCGGATATTCAATTCCAAAAACATGGGATGAGCTTCGTGCGCTTGAAGAAAAAATGGTTGCTGACGGAATCACTCCGTGGACTGTAGGATTTGAGTCTGGTGCTGCTACAGGTTGGCCGGGAACGGACTGGCTTGAGGATATGATGCTCCGAACTGCAGGTCCTGATGTATATGACAAGTGGGTAAACCATGAGATTCCGTTCAACGATCCGGCTGTTGTTAACGCGCTCAAATATTGTGGAGAAATTTTCCTGAACAATAAATATGTCTATGGTGGCGCTGCAAATATCGTTACCCTGAACTATGGCGACAGCATCAAGCCGCTTTTCGAGAATCCTCCGAAGGCGATGCTGCACAGACAGGGAAACTTCATCACCGGCTTTATGCAGCAGGAGATTCAGGACAATCCTGAGGAGAATGTCGGAGTATTCCCTCTTCCGAGCGTCGATGAAAAATGGGGAACTCCTGTTCTCGGCGGCGGAGATCAGTTCGTTGCATTCAGCGACAAGCCTGGCGTAAAGGAATTCCTTGAGTTCCTGACTACATGGGAAGGCTGCGCTCCGTGGGCACGTGTTGGCGGAGCTTTGTTCCCTCACAAAAATCAGAATTTTGATGATTACGGCAACAGCATCGAGAGAGAGATTGCCAAAGTTCTCGTAAATGCGACTGTATTCAGATTTGATGCATCTGACCTCATGCCGACAGAAGTTGGTTCAGGTTCATTCTGGACTGGAATGGTCAACTATGCGACTGGAGCTGAAAAAGCGGAGCAGTGTCTCAAGACTATAGACGAGACTTGGCCACGCTAGGAGTGAAGGGCAGGCTGATTTTATTTTGCCATGCAATCTAAAATCAGTCTGTTTGCAAAAATTAAGGAGAGCTTTATGGCTGAAACTAAAAAACTCGCACGATTTGTGCCTTTATCGGATATTATTAAGACTTTGGCGGTCGTGATGATTACAACGGCGGTTGCATGGAGCGGATTTTCTTTGTTGCGTGCGAACGTCCTCTCTCAGATACCGACGACGTTGATTGCAATCATTTGGGGTGTTCTTTCAGTCGTTCTGATTTTCTATTCGTTCAATCTTCTGGCGCAGCTGTTTCCGCTAAAAACATACAACAAAATCGTTCCGTATATTTTTATTGCACCGGCAGTCCTGATTATGGGCTGGTACCTTTTGCTTCCGACCGTGCGCTCGTTTTTGCTCAGCTTTATGGACAAGACGACGACCAAATTTGTATGGTTCGACAACTACAAGTTCCTTTTTACAGACCGCTCGATGCTTGTTTCAATCAGAAATACTCTGATATGGCTTGTCTGCGGAACTGCGTTCAGCGTCATAATCGGTCTTGCTGTTGCGATTCTTGCTGACCGAAGTTATATCGAGAAATATGCAAAAACCTTTGTCTTCCTGCCTATGTCGATCTCGCTTGTCGGAGCTGGCGTTATCTTCAAGTTCATGTATGCGGCGAAATTTGGCGGGGCTGAGCAGATTGGTCTTCTGAACGCGATTGTCGTTTTTTGCGGCGGAGAGCCTCAGAACTGGCTTGGAAAAGCTCCTTGGAACAACTTTTTTCTGATTGCGATTTTCGTTTGGCTTCAGACCGGATTTGCGATGGTCGTTCTGTCGGCTGCATTGAAGGCCGTACCGGAGGAAATGATTGAGGCCGCCCGAATTGACGGTGCAGGCGAATTCAGAATCCTCATGACTATTGTAATTCCAAACATCAGGGCGTCGATTATCAGCGTAAGCACAACAATACTTCTTGCGGCTTTGAAGTGCTTCGATATCGTCTATTCGATGACGAACGGAATGTTCGGAACTGAAGTCCTTGCGAGCCAGCAGTACAAGCAGATGTTTACTTTCCAGCATTATGGACGTGGTTCCGCAATCGCAATCCTGATTTTGATAGGCGTAAGTCCTGTCATCTATTATAACCTCAAGGAATTCCGTAACAGGGAGGCATTCAAATGAAAAATGGCGAGAAAAAAACTCTGGGGCGGACTCTTATCACATTGGTGTTGATTCTGTTCTGTATTCTTTGGACGCTCCCGACTTTCGGTATTTTTGTGACTTCTTTCAGAACGGGCGACGCGGCAAGCTCAACTGGCTGGTGGAAAGCTTTTTTTGACATCAAGAGTTTCACCTTTGACAACTACAACCAGGTGCTCTTCGGACAGCGGTTCAGCGTAGGAAATGCGACCGGAACTTCTACGGTTCGCGGTGCAACAATGATGAGCGCATTCCTTTCTTCTATTGCGGTCACTCTTCCGTCGGTCATCATTCCGATCTTGATTGCGGCTGCTGCGGCGTACGGCTTTGCTTGGCTCGACTTTAAGGGAAGAAACGTGCTTTTTGCGACGATTATCGCGCTTTTAGTCGTTCCGCTTCAGATTTCTTTGATTCCGATTCTCCGCGACTACAACAAAATCGGTTTGAACGGAAGTTATCTGGGAATATGGCTTGCGCATACGGGCTTCGGCTTACCTCTTGCGACATACATGATGTACAACTACATTTCGTCTTTGCCGCGTTCGATTCTTGAATCTGCGTTCATCGACGGTTCGAGCCACTTCACCACATTCGTGCGCCTGATTCTGCCTCTTTCGGCTCCGGCAATCGCTTCGTTCGCAATCTTCCAGTTCATCTGGGTTTGGAACGACATGCTCGTATCGTTGGTATTCCTTTCTGGTGCGGGGCAGAAATTGCAGGTCGTAACGGTTCGTTTGATGAACATGGCCGGTACTCGTGGAACAGACTGGCATTTGCTCACGGCAGGTGCGTTCGTCTCAATGATTCTGCCATTGTGCGTGTTCTTGGGATTGCAGAAATTCTTCGTTAGAGGCTTGCTGGCAGGTTCTGTCAAAGGGTAGCGACATCCATGTCGTGACAAGAATTTCAAGTCTCTTTGAGACTTGAAATTCTTGCGGTCAATTTGCTTTGTGCCGCGTCCGTGCGGCGGATTTACTTAGTATAAGGACTTTTGTTGTCTTATGTATCAGAAACAGCTTGAACAGAATATGGCGGCTTTGACGGCCCGGCTTTACGAATTGTATGGCTGGCGCTGGGATTTTTATGAGATTTTGGCCCGGCTTGAGGCGATTATGAAAAAAGCTTCAAACGAGCGGAAATCAGGCTATCTTTTTGAGGCAGATAATCAGGCAATAGCTTGTGAAGCCAATACTATCCGCGAGTTTTCGCAAGAAAACTCGTCAGGGACAGTTGCGTCAGCAGATGTTCCATGGTATCTGAACGAAAAGACCGTGGGCATGATGCTCTACGTCGATTTGTTCGCAGGAAATTTGCGCGGTCTCATCGAAAAAATTCCTTATCTCAAAGATTTGGGCGTGAACTATGTTCATCTCATGCCGTTGTTTGACTGTCCGAAAGGCGAAAACGACGGAGGATATGCAATTTCTTCTTACAGAAAAGTTCAGCCTCGTTTGGGAACGATTGAAGATTTAAAAGCCGTTGCAGATAGCTTCCATAAAAACGGAATCCGACTCGTGCTTGATTTCGTGTTCAATCATACGAGCGACGAGCATGAATGGGCAAAAAAGGCCCGAAAAGGCGATCCTAAGTTCAAGTATTTTTATTACATGTACAAAGACAAGGGCGAGGTGGACAGCTGGAATGCCACCTTGCGCGAAATCTTCCCGACCGTTCGCCGCGGTTCTTTCACTTATCTCAAAGAAAGCGACGAATGGGTGTGGACTACTTTCAATTCGTTCCAGTGGGATTTGAATTATTCCAATCCCGAAGTTTTCCTTGCAATGTGTGAGGAAATGCTTTTTATCGCGAATCTCGGCGTGGACGTTCTCCGACTGGACGCGCTCGCTTTTGTATGGAAAGAAAAGGGCACTGTCTGTGAAAGTCTTCCGAAAGCACACACTGTGATTCAGACGTTTCAGTTCGTGGCGAAGATTGCCGCTCCGTCGTTGCAGTTCAAGAGCGAAGCAATCGTTCACCCGGACGAAGTGATTAAATACATCAACGGCGCGGAATGTCATTTGAGCTACAATCCGCTCCAGATGGCACTTTTCTGGTCAACAGTTGCCACTCGCGATACCCGGCTTCTTTCTGTTTCTCTCAAAAATCGCTGGCACGTTCCAGAAAACTGCGCATGGGTCAATTATATCCGCTGTCACGACGACATCGGCTGGACATTCAGCGATGAGGATGCCGGCTGGCTTGGAATCGACGGCTACAATCACCGCAAATTCCTGAACAAATTCTTTACGGGGCGATTTGACGGCACGTTCGCGACAGGAGAGCCGTTCCAGCTCAATCCGACGACCGGTGACTGCCGTATCTGCGGAACGATGGCAAGTCTTGCAGGATTGGAGCAGGCCGAAAAACTCAACAATGAAGAACTTCGCCGCATGGCAATAGCCCGCATGAAGATGATGTATGCCGTTCAGTTTGCGCTTCCGGGCGTGCCGCTTTTGTACGCAGGAGATGAAAAAGCCGTCCTGAACGATTACAGCTACCGCGACGACAAGAGCAAAAAAGACGATTCCCGCTGGGTTCACCGAATCAAGAGCGATTGGAGCGGAAAAAGCGGGTACAAGTCGCAGCAGATTGTTGCGGATTTCGTAAAGAAAGTGATTTCCATCCGCAAAAACGAGCCGATGCTCGGTGGAAGCGATATTTTCTTCTACGACGTGCAGGACAGCCGCGTCTTTGCTTTCCGACGGGGAACTCTCCATGTAGTGGCGAATTTCAGTGACAGCCCTGCAGAATTTATGATTGACGCATGGGCAGAAAACAGCACCGATTTGCTCACAGGCAGAAATTTCTGGAATCACCAGAAGCAGCTTCTTGCTCCATATGAAGTTAGATGGTTGAAAGAAATAATCGAGTAATCCATCTCTATCCGTGTTCATCTGGGTCAAATTTTTGGGAGAAATTATGAAAAAATATGATGTCGTATCACTTGGCGAGATTCTCATTGATTTCACTTTTGCCGGCACAAATTCTGACGGAAAAAATCTTTACGAAGAAAACCCGGGCGGAGCTCCTGCAAACTGCGTGAGTGCGGTCGCAAAACTCGGAGGAAAAAGCGCTTTTATCGGAATGACCGGGCGTGACTCTTTCGGCGAGGATGTCCGTCGCGTTCTTGAGAAAATCAACGTGGACACGAGCGGAATGCGTTACACCGAAATCCAGCACACGACTCTTGCATTCGTGAGCCTCGGCCCATCTGGAGAACGACATTTTTCTTTCTGCAGGAATCCGGGTGCCGACACTCAGCTTTCAGAAAAAGACCTTGATAAGCCAATGCTTGAAAACGCGCGTATTTTTCACATCGGTTCCCTTTCTCTGACTGACGAGCCGTGCAAAACTGCCACTCTCAAAGCGATCGACATCGTAAAAAAAGCTGGCGGACTTATATCTTACGATCCGAACTATAGGGCCAACCTCTGGCACGGACGAAGCGATGCAATCCCCCTCATGAAAAGCATTTTCCCGCTTGCTGACAGCGTGAAAGTGAGCGACGAGGAACTTGCACTGCTTTTCGGAAAAGAGACGAGCACTGAAGACGGCGGAAACATGATTCTCGATCTCGGTGTCCGCCTTGCGATGATTACGCTCGGAGAAAAAGGTGTGTATTATGCGGCAAAGCTTCCGAACGGCGAGCGCATTTCCGGCACGATAGGTGTGCGAAAAGTTGATGCCGTTGACACAACTGGCGCGGGAGACAGCTTTACCGGAGGCATGCTCTATCGTCTTACGAGAAGAGAAAATCCGTTCGATTTTACAAAGAAAATCCTTGAATCAGATTTGACATTTGCGAATACGGTTGCCTCAATTTGCGTGACCCGCCGTGGCGCGATTCCTGCCTTGCCGACTCTTAAAGAAGTCGAATCTTTATTAAGCTGAAAAATGAATTTTGGCATCAATTTCTGTTTTGAGTCTGTTTCTTCAAACAGATGACGAAATGAGTTTTTCGATGTAAAATATAGATAATTGATGCCAAAAAAATCGTTTTTCCGTAATACAAAACGTAATCTTCTCTTTCTTTTAAAAAATCCGTTCACATATATCGTCGTCGCCTTTATTTCCCTAATGATTGTTCTTATAGATGTCGTTTGGCGCTATGAGGCTGGAATTACGATGGAGCACTACGGCGACAGCGTTTGGAATTTTCTGATTGCGTTCGTTGCCGGTTACTATGACATCTGTGTCGTTACTCCGGTCGGACGATTGTGCAGTTTTGTAATTCTTCTTTCCGGAATTTTGCTGTTCAGCACTATCACGGGTAAAATAGCCTCAATTTTTATGGAAATTCAGATGAAAAAAGACAAGGGGTTGAAGCAATTGAAAAATCTAAAAGGCCACTTTTTAATCTGCGGGTACCGGGATGGCTTCGAGAGAATCCTTGACACCGTTCTCCGCTCAAACCCGGATATCGCGCCGGATATGATCGTACTTATCAACGACACCGTTCCTGAGAACATCGAGCAGATAAAAAGCCAGATGCGGTTCAAGGACATCCAGTATGTTTCGGGAGATTACAGCGAGGAAGAGACTCTGAACCGCGCTCTCATAAAAGATGCCGCGCGCGTGCTTATTATTGCTGACCGCTCGAAGAATTATTCCCAGATGGAGATGGACAGCCGCACGGTTCTTGCCGCCCTTACGATGAAAAATCTCAATCCTAAACTCTATGTCGCCGCCGAGCTGTATGACTCGAAATTCCAGAAACACCTTGAGATGGCGCACTGCGACGAAATAATCCTCACCAGCGACTACGAGTACAGTCTTCTTGCCACGGCTTCGAGCGGCATGGGCTACTCGAATGTCATTCGCGAGCTTATCGGGGACGACGCTGAATCTGGCATTCTAATAGAAGATATTCCGACATCGTTTGTTGGAAAAACATACGGCGAGCTGCGCTCATCAATTACGAGCCACGGTGTGCTGATTGGACTCCTGCAGAACACCGGAAATTTCTACCTGCGCCGTCGCGATGCGCTTCGTGAGGCTCAGAAAAATCCTGACGTGAAGAAAATCGTCGGAAATCTTCAGAAAGTAAAGTCGCTTAAGAGCAATGATCCTGTTCTTGCGCCTGATGATGATTTTGTGATTTTGCCGCACACAAAGGCAATTTTTGTAAAGGGTAAGAAAAATGGTTCTGTCGAATCCGTTTAAGAAACTTGAAAAATCGGGAAAGAACAACGCGCCTCAGGATATCAGAATTGATTTTGATGAAGTGCTCCCGAAACTGCTTAAAATACAGCTTTTCTCTGATTTTAAATTGGAAAACGAGAACGATGTCCGAATCCTAAAGCTCGTTTTTGACGAATTGAAGATAATGGATTTCCCTGCCGGAGCGGAAATCATCAAAGAGGGCGATGACGGTGAGAATTTTTATATCCTGACAAAGGGCACTGTTCAGGTGTTTCGCAATACGCTTGCCGGTGACAGAATCGCGCTGGCGATCATGAGCGATGAAGCCGGAACTTTCTTCGGAGAAGCTGCCCTGATCGCGAAGGACAAGCGGAGCGCAACCGTAACTGCAATTACCGACTGCAGGACCTGTGTCATAAGCGGAAAGAAATTCAAGGCGCTGTGTGACAAGGAGCCTATTCTGGGATATCGTGTCATGCTCTGCCTCGCCCAGCGTTTAAGCTCCACTCTGAAGAACACGAACAGCGATATGACGACATTGTACGAGGCTCTGTTTGACGAGGTCGTAAACTGAAACGTCCTCGAAGGTTGTCGCCGGAGCTTATGTAAGGTGATATCGTTCGAAGCTTGCCTCTTTTGAAACGCGGCATTGTTTTTGCTATAATCATTTCATGACAAAAAATCGTTCTGCGTTGGGCTTGTTTTTTGCTGTCCTTTCCATTTTTATCTGGGGAATCACCTTTGTAAGCACGAAATATCTTTTGCGCTCGTTCTCGGCGTATGAAATCCTCGTGCTCCGTTTTGTGCTCGCCTATGCCGGGCTGTGGTGCCTGCGGCCGAAGTTGCCCCGTCTTCCTCAAAAAAAACATGAAATATATTTTGCACTCGCAGGACTTTCCGGAGTTACGGCATATCAGTTCATGGAAAATCTTGCGATTTCGTATACATCCGCATCGAATGTGAGCATCATTGTTTCAATCTGCCCGATTTTTACCGCGATTTTTGCACAGATTTTCCTTAAAGAAAAACATCTGACAGTCGCGTTCGTGATCGGCTTTTTGCTCGCGATCTTCGGAATCGCGCTCGTAAGCTTCAACGGTGTGGTCGTGTTCCACTTGAGCCCGAAGGGAGATTTCCTTGCGCTCGGAGCCGCACTCTGCTGGGGCGTGTACTCGCTCTGCGTGTCGAAAATCAACGCGCTGGAACTTGACTCAATTCAGACGACGCGGCGAATCTTTTTCTGGGCTGTGGTTCTGATGCTTCCGATCGGCTTTTTTACGGGATTTACGTTCGATGCTTCCGTGAATGCGGCTCGCTTTGCAAATCCGCTCAACTGGCTGAACCTTTGCTTCCTCGGCTTGGGCGCAAGCGCATTTTGTTTTGCCGCATGGAACATTGCCTGCGATACGCTCGGAACAGTCCGCGCTACTGTTGGAATCTATCTCATTCCCGTGGTAACGATTGTGTTCGCACACTTTGTGCTCGGCGAAAGCATTTCACTTATGGGTGCGATTGGAGCGGCACTGACGATAGCAGGACTTTTTGTGAGCGAGATAAAAAGGCGGAAAATCGAGCGTTGAAAACGCAAATCGTTGGAACTTACTCTTCCCACCAGTCTTCGATTTTCAGCATTGAGTTTTCACAAAGAGCTTCGTAGTCGGCGGTGTTGTGCGTAATCAGCACCATGCCGTTTGCGATTGCTGTGGCTGCGATTTGGGGGGCATAGCGGGCAAGCGTTTTGCCGTTTTTGGTACAGCGAGCCTGAAGCTCTCCGCAAATCTGCGCTGCAAAAGAATCGTACGGAATGATTGTGTATAATTCCTTGATTTTTTGAATGTAAGTGAAAATCTTCTGTTTCCGTTTTCCTTCGGGCATCGACTCATAGCCGCGAACTGTTTCCTGCCATACGGTTGAGCTGATTGCACATATATCTTCCCTCATTCGGGCTTTTTCAAGCAGATGCATGTTTGGAATCGGTTTTGAAAATTCCGAAATCACATTTGTATCAAGCAAATAAACTGGATTCATTTTCACCCCCACATTTCATTGATTCTTTTGATATAATCTTCATCATCATATTCTTTTGGTGGAACTGGAATACCTTCAAAACCTTCGAGGACTTCGGCATTTTCTTTTTTGAAATTATCGAGCCAGTCAAAAAAACTCTTCTTCTTCCTTCCTTTTTCGTATTCTTCATAGCTGATAATGACCGCAACAGGCTTGTCGTGCCGCGTAAGCTCAACTGGCTCTCCGCTTTCGGCAAGTTTTACCAGAGACGAGAAGTTGTTGCGTGCGTCATAGATAGTTGCCCTGCACATAAAGACCTCCGTGATTGTTCTGATGATTCTATTATTGGATGGAATTGGCTATAAGTCAATAGAATTGGCTAGAAAAATTGGAAGAAAAAAGGGGTGAGGGGAAAAAAGAAACCTTGTTTCAAGGTTGCGTTTTGCCCTTCTTTTTTAAAACTCGGCCTCACATTCAATTGTCATCCGCTCTCCCGTGACAGGGTGCGTGAACGTGATTTTCTGCGCATGGAGCATTAGCCGCTCACCTTCATCGCAGTGACCGTAAAGCGTGTCTCCGATAATCGGAACTCCAAAGCCGTGGTTGTCCGCACTTGCCAGTCTGAGCTGGTGGGTGCGCCCTGTATGCGGCTTAAAAAGCACCCTCGTTGCAGGCCGGACAGAGCCGTCTGGCGCATGGTAGCGTTCAACGCCAAGAATCTGCCATTCCGTGACCGCGCTCTTTCCGTTTTCTGCATCCCAAATCTGATGCGGGCGGTTTTCAATGTCGAGTCGGAAAAAAAGCTCCATCGTGCCGTGCTCAGCGATTCCCTTTTTTGCAAGAACCCCGTCCAAAAGCGCGATGTATTCCTTTTCAACCTCTTTTGCCTCAAACTGGCGGTTCATTTCACGGTGGGCCGCCTTCGTAAACGCAAGAATCATCACTCCGCTGGTTTCCATGTCGAGCCTGTGGGTTGCCGGCTGCACAATTTCAACCGCCTGACCGAAAAGCCGCCTGAACCTCGACTCAATGCAATCCTGTTTGTCTTCCCCGCGCCCTGGAACGCTCAAAACGCCCGACTGTTTGTTCACCACGCAAATCGCTTCGTCACGCCACAAAATCCTTAAGCCCAGCATCGCAGGAAGCAGAATGCCGCACCGTTCATCACAAGGGGGGATTAGGTTAAGAATTGGGCGGTCCGGCTTCGCCGTCGGGCTATCCGCACTTCCGCTGTCGCTCCATACCGCAAGCGGTACACCTTCGGTGGTGCTACTATCCCTACCGCTTGGAGCCGTGTATGCTGTTTCTGCAAGTGAAATCGGAATCAACTCGTGCGCAAAGGCATAATCCAAGAGTTTCGGCGCGCAGCAATCGCCTGTTCCTGTGGGCGGTAATTTTCCGTGATTGTATTCCGCGCAGATTTCTTTGAGCGCGCGCACCTTTCCGTCAATGCAGTGAAACTTGTAAAGCGCATGGACTTTTTCAAGAGATTCTGAGCAAAGCTTTTCCCTGAGCTTGCCAAGCCTTTCCCTTTCTTCGTTGCTCAGACTGCCTGAATCTGTGCCATCTGTGTAACTGGCGGTTTTTAACTTGCTGGTAATGGAATGAATCTCCGCGTCATTTTCCGAAAGCGCGCCCTCAATCTGCTGTGCAGTGACAATGGAGCCGACAACTTGAAAAGTCGGACGCGAGTCATGCGGCGCATTTGCTGTTAGTATAATTTTTTTTGCGTTTCCAGAATTTGTTATGAGGTTTATCTCATTTCCGTCTTTGTCGGTGCATACCAGCGCGCCCAGCATCACTCCCTGATTTTTGCGCTCTTCGCTTGTGCGGGCAACCTGTTCGATTGTCACGCTGCCAGCTTCTATCGAGCCTATGAGTTCTTCGAGAATTTTCTTTGCTTTTTCTTGTGGAAACGGCGGAAACATGCTGAAAGTGTAGCAAAAAACACGAATTTTTACACGCGTTATCCAATTCCCTTTTGATTTATCCGCGGAAAGCTTTTCGGGAACGTTCGATCTGCCGTCGAATTTCTATTTATTTTTTCTGATGATTTGTGCTATACTCCCAAAAAAGCGGTACTCTAGGGGCACCATCCAGTATCGCTATAAAAAATAATGCGTTTTTGGAGGTATCATGAAAACAGCATTAACGATCGCAGGAAGTGATTCTTGCGGAGGCGCCGGTATACAAGCAGATATCAAGACTATGACGATGAATGGCGTATATGCCATGAGTGCCGTCACGGCCCTGACTGCTCAAAACACTACCGGCGTTTCAGACATTATGGAGGTTACGCCGGAGTTTCTCGAAGAACAGATAAAATCCGTCGTAACTGATATTTTCCCGGACGCGGTAAAGACCGGAATGGTCTCTTCCACCGCTTTAATCAAGGTGATTGCCAAAAGCATCAAAACGTACTCCCTGAAAAATGTTGTCGTAGATCCCGTTATGGTTGCGACCAGCGGCGCTCGGCTGATAGGGGAGGGTGCGATTGATGCCCTAAAAACGGAGCTGCTTCCGCTTGCAATGGTGATTACGCCGAACATCCCTGAGGCAGAAGTTCTGACAGGTCAAAAAATCTCTTCCGAGTCAGACATGGAGAAAGCTGCGCGTCAGATTTCCTCAGAATTCGGATGCGCCGTGCTCATAAAAGGCGGCCATAACCTGAACGATGCCAATGACTTCCTCTTTGGAAAATCATGCTCAAGATGGTTCAAGGGCAGGAGGATCGAAAATCCGAACACCCACGGAACCGGATGCACGCTTTCGAGCGCAATAGCTTCGAATCTTGCAAAGGGCTTTTCATTGGAAGAATCTGTCGAAAAAGCGAAGGAATACATCTCCCTTGCTCTCGGCGCGATGCTCGACCTTGGAAGCGGTTCAGGTCCTCTTATGCACAACTTCATTTTAAAATAGGAAAATATCATGAAAAATAAACAAACGTCTGTTCTCAATAACGTCCTGATTTGGTTCGGGGCTGGTGTTTCTGTCGCTGAAATCCTCACAGGAACTTATTATGCGCCGCTCGGTTTCGCACGCGGAACTCTTGCGATCATCATCGGCCACATCATCGGTTGTGCTCTGCTGTTTTTTGCCGGTTACATCGGCGGAATTGCAAGAAAAAGCGCTATGGAGACAACAAAATACAGTTTCGGTGTGCTCGGAAGCAAATTCTTTGCGCTTCTCAATGTCCTTCAGCTTGTCGGCTGGACAGGAATTATGATTTATGACGGCGCAATCTCCGTAAACGGCATTTTTGCAAAAGGTTCATGGATCTGGGCTGTTGTCATAGGCGCGCTGATCGCCGTATGGATTTTTATCGGAATCACAAATCTCGGAAAAATCAACGCCGTGGCCATGTCCCTGCTTTTCGTCCTGACTCTGGTTTTGTGCAAGCTGATTTTCTTCTCGAACAACTCGGTCGTGCTTTCGTCGTCTATCGAGGAGGCAATGAGCTTTGGAGCGGCGGTGGAGCTTGCCGTTGCCATGCCTCTTTCATGGCTTCCGCTGATTTCAGACTATACCAAAGAGAGCGAAAAACCGTTCCGCGCGACCTTGTTCAGCTCGCTGACATACGGAATCGTAAGCTGCTGGATGTATATAATCGGAATGGGAAGCGCGATCCTGACTTCTGAGGGCGATATCGCTTCAATCATGTTCAAGGCAGGGCTCGGAATTTCTGCGCTCATAATAATAATCCTTTCGACCGTAACCACGACGTTCCTCGACGCATTCAGCGCGGGAATCTCTTTGAAGACAGTGTCCTCTCGTGTGAACGAAAAATATGCCGGCCTTGTTGTCGCTGTTCTCGGAACTTTGGGCGCGGTTTTCTTTAACATGGACAACATCACGGGATTTTTGTACCTGATCGGCTCGGTTTTTGCCCCGATGATTGCAATTCTGACAGCGGATTTCTTTGTGACAAAATGCGACAGCTCGGAAAAGAAAATCTCTGTATCAAGAATCGTTCTCTGGCTCATCGGATTCGTAGTTTACCGGATCCTGATGCGCGTGGATTTTATCCTCGGATGCACGACTCTTGATATGTTCGTGACTTTCTTCCTCACTGTTTTGTACTCAAAAATCAGGAAATAGGGAAGAAAAAACAATGGAACCTCGGAAAATCGCTCGGCGCGACTCGCTCGGCGCGACTTGCTAGGAGCGACTTCTCGAAGTCCCACAATATTGATTTTAGCTTGCCGATAAAAAAGGCATTCTTTAGGTCCTTTACTGGCGGTTTAAAAGCTCTGTGAGCAGAGGTATAAGCTGCTTTTTTCGGCTGACAACATCCCTCAGGTAGTATATGTTGTCGGCCTGCTTTGGGAACTCAAAGTTGATAGGACAGTCCTTGCTCCTTGCTAGAAGCATTATCGAGCTGAGAGTTGAGATGTCGGTAACAAGGAGAGCCGAGAAAATTGCCGAATGTCTGCTTCTGACGATTTCAAGCTCATCCAAGAATTCATTCTTCCTGCTCAATATCTCGTCCGGGCTTCCGACTTCAATCTGGCTGACCGTGAACACAAAATCATTCTCTTTGTATTCTTTCATGTCCTGATTTATTACCTCGGAAGACTTCCTGTTGCCGATTTTGCTTCCCGCGGCGATTATTTCCTTTCCAAGCTCCACCACGTCAAGATTTGTGATGCGCGAAAGATATTCAGCCGTGTCGCAATCAGTTTCTGTTGTTGTCGCAGATTTCAAGATCAGCGTGTCGCTTAAGATTCCGCAGAGAAGGATTTTTGCTATTTCCAGAGGAATCGATATTTTTTCTTCGCGGAACATATTTGCTATCTGCGTCGAAGTCGAGCCGACAGGTCTGTTGATGAATGTGATCGGATATTTCGTCGGAATCGGAACGATGCGGTGGTGGTCAATCACTTCCCTGATCCTGTAATTTTCTATTCCGTCGACCGCCTGGCTCAGCTCGTTGTGGTCAACCATAGACACAGAAATCTTTGGCTCATGGAGAAGATCGCTTTCGCTCAGAATTCCTACCAGCGTGTTCTCCTCGTCAACGACAGGAAGCGCGTGGGTAGGGCTTTCATGCAGGAGATACTTTATTTTTGAGACCGGATCCATCGGATGAATCGGGATTATTGAGTAATCGCTCATCGCAGAGACCGGCATCGAGTAAGAGATCAGCATTGCTGTTGACGCGGTGTCAAATGCGCTGACCAGAACAGAAGACTCATTTTTTTGCGCCTTTTCCAGCAGCTCCTTTGGCGGTATGCGGCCTCCGGAAAGCACCAGCGCGAAAACATTGTTCTCGATGGCGTATCTCTGGATGTCCTCACGGTCGCCGGTTATCAAGACTATTTTTTCTGCGGCGTGTGCGTCGAAAGTTTGCTTAAAAGATTCGAAACTTGCTGCCCCCACGATCATAGTCACCTTTGAGATCGTGTCCTCGTTTTTTACAACCAGTGCCTGCGCGTTGAGTGTCTCCGCCATCAGTCTTACGCTCGAAAAAACCGAAAGGTGATGCTCCGTGTTCATGGTGGAAAAAAGCGCCCTTGAGAAGACGTTGTAATGGAGGAGAGATTTGTACTTGTTGTCCTCATCCACAACTGCAATGGCAGAATTCTCGTGGTTCTGAAGAATTTTTGCCGTGTTCCAAAGTGATGAATATTCCAGGACTGTGTCGCAGTCATCCTTCATAAAATATTTTACTTTTGGAATCAAGTCGGGAATGTACTCCGGCGGAGCAACATTGAATTTCTTATAAATGTATTCTGTCTGAGGTGCAAGTTTTCCGACCCTTGCCGCTTTGTATTCCGTCTCTCCGAGAAGATTTTTTAATTTTGCGAATGCTGTTGACGATACTATTGAGTCTGTATCGGGATTCTTGTGTCCAAAAACATATGTTACATTGTTCATTTTTACGATTATATCACAAAAACATAATGTGGACATAAAAAAAGCTTTCCGCCATCCGAAAAAGAGAGCGAAAAGCTAAGATGATGTATGTTTGTATCTTTAGGAGATAAAGTTACCTTGCTTTACCTGTCTGAAGCCAGCTCTGTGTAAAGTAAGCCTCAGTCAGTTTTGCATCAAACACAAAATCCTTTACGTAGATTCGTGTCTTTCGACCTGTATCCTCGTTTTTTACCCAGCAGAGGCGGCGCAATACATAGTCGTTTCCGGTGATGCCTTTTACGTGATCGATTTTCTCGATCGTGAAAGTCTTGTTCAGCTTTGTTTTTGTTTTTTTGTCGTAGTACTCGACTCGCACAGGAAGATATGTATCCTTGTCAAACCATGTCAGTCGGTATGAATAATCAACCTCGCTGCGCTTTACTGGAGTGGATTTGATTTTCCAAGCTTTGTAAGTCACGTCCCCGACCGTTGTCGAAGCATTCTCATCCACCATTTCGTGCTTGTCGTCATCTATTTCGCGTATTCGCAAATCCTGATAAGTAAGCTCCGTTCCTACGATTGAAGTGTTGCGTTCTGACATAGGAACTCGGCGAACCTGGCGAAGCTCAGGAAGATAAACCACGTTGTCGTCGTTGCGACCGATTTTCTCAGCCTTGAGGATTCGCATGTTTTTGATCGATGCCGGACTTGTGAATTCGAATACGGTGTTGATTTCATTGTTTTTGAAGATTTTTCCGTATTGTTTTACCTCTCTCCTTTCAGAGACAGTCCCGCTTTCTTCTACAGTGTCGAACTGAATCGTTGCGGTGCTGAACGGAGGACACGGCAAGTTCTTGTATGTGGTTACAACATCCAAAGCTGACTGCGCATAAGCAAAACCTGCGGTGAAACAAATACAGAGGCCGATAATTTTTCTGATAATCATGAAATTCCCTTCTTTTCAAAAAAAACAGATCGTCAAACTTTTTGTAGAATTGCGCATATTAAAGCATAAAAGAATATTATTTGCAATACTTTTGCAGTGTTTTCAATGATTTTCAATGGTTTGGTTGAATTTGAGAAGCTTTGGGAATAAAAAAAAGGAAAGGTAACCCTGCAAGTTCGAAACTTGCTGACAAAAGGTTTTCCTTTCCTTTTCAAATCATTCCCGAAAAAGCTAATGTGGGAATTACAGTTCTTCCAGCGTTTTTTTGAGGATGGCAAGCCCCTCATCGATTTCTTTGTAAGAAATGTTGAGCGGCGGAACCATTCTGAGAGTGTTGCGGCCGGCGGTCGAAGTCAGAAGCCCGTTTTCGAGCAGCTTTTTCTCAAGCTCCAGCGCAGATTTAGGGTCAACGATGTCCGCTCCGATCATGAGACCCTTTCCGCGGATCTCGCCCACGTTCGGGTTCTTCCATGATGCGATCTGTTTCCTGATGTATTCGCCCTTTTCGGCTACGCTTTCAAGGAATCCTGGCTTCGTAAGCTCTTTGAGAACGACAAGACCTGCGGCACATGCAAGCGGATTTCCGCCGAACGTTGACTGATGGTCTCCCGCCTTGAATACATCGGCAGCCTTTCCGCGGATTAAAATTCCTCCGAACGGAACACCGCCGGCAGCTCCCTTTGCAAAAGAAACGACCTCCGGCTCAAAACCGAGCGCGTCGCTTGCAAGCAGAGTTCCTGTGCGTCCGAAGCCGGTCTGGACTTCGTCCGCCATGACGATCGCGCCTGCGTCGCGGGCAGCCTTTGCAGCGGCTTTTGCCCATTCTGCATCAACGATGTTTACGCCGCCCTCTCCCTGAACGCATTCGATCAGAAGGGCTGCGGTCGTATCGTCAAAAGCCGTCTTGATAGCTTCCCAGTCGTTCGCCTTGATAGTCTTGAAGCAGTCGACATAAGGAGCGAAGCAAGCCGGATGGAATTTGTCCTGACCTGTTGCTGTCAGGGTTGCAAGAGTGCGGCCGTGGAATGAAGACTCAAGAGTGTAGATTACACGGCGTTTTTCTCCGCCGTTCAAATATCCGTATTTTCGCGCGAGCTTGATCGCAGCCTCGTTTCCTTCCGCTCCGGAATTTCCGAAGTAAACAGCATCGAAGCCGGTCTGTCCCAAAAGCTCCGTGGCATATTCCACGCCTGTATCGCTCACAAAATAGTTGCAGACATGAATCTGCTTTTTTGCCTGATTTGAGATTGCCTTTACGAGCGGCTTGAAATTGTGGCCGAGGCAGTTGACGGCGATTCCTGCAAGAAAGTCAATGTATTTTTTTCCGTTCACATCGTATACGGTTGAGCCTTTGCCCTTTACCATGGTGACGTCGAACGAGCCGTAGTTATTAACAACAATTTTTGAACCCATTTATAACTCCTGTTTAGTATATCATAGTTCCGATACCGCGGTCACTGAACATCTCTATCAGAAGCGAGTGCGGAACTCGTCCGTCGATGATGTGCGTTCGAGGAACTCCGCCCTGACGTGCCATCATGCAGCACTCGATTTTTGGAATCATGCCGCCGGAGATAGTTCCGTCATCGAAATATTTCTGAACGTCTTCGATATGTATTCGCTGAATGAGCGATTTCGGGTCGTTCACATCGCGGAGAACACCTGCCACATTCGTGAGCTGGACGAATTTCTCAGCCTTGAGCGCAACTGCAATTTTTGCTGCCGCAGTGTCGGCATTGATGTTGTAGCGCGCCATGTCTCCCTGCTCGCCGAGCGCAACTGTAGAGACGACAGGAATAAAGCCCTCGTCCAGGAGCGACTGCACGATTTCTGGATGAACTTCCGTAACCTCGCCGACAAAGCCAAGGTCAGCTCCGTCCTTATCGATTTTTTTTGCGCGGAGAAGCCCCGAGTCAACGCCCGAAAGACCGACCGCCTTTCCGCCTTCCTGCAGAAGAATTCCGACGATGTCCTTGTTGAGCTTTCCGGTCAACACCATCTGAACGATTTCCATCGTCTCTGCATCTGTGTAGCGCAATCCGTTGATGAATTTAGATTCTTTTCCGACGCGCTCAAGCATGTGATTGATTTCCGGACCGCCGCCATGCACGAGCACGACCTTGATTCCGATGGTGCTCAGAAGCACGATGTCCTTCATTACTGCGGCCTTAAGCTCCTCGTTGAGCATGGCATTTCCGCCGTATTTTACTACGACAGTTTTTCCGACCCAGTGGCGGAAGTATGGCAATGCCTGTACAAGTACGTCAGACCAATGCTCGTTATCCAGCCGCGGGTCAATTTTTTCACGAATTTCGTTTTCTGTATTTTCAGCCATATTTTTCTCCTGATTTTTATGCGCCCGCACTCTGGAAGCTCCGCTTCCGCCGTTGCTGGCTACCTCCTCTCCTAGGGCGACTCAGCAAAGCTGCTAAGCCCTAAAACCCGGCGTCGCTCTATTGCCTTCGCAGCACAGCTGCTCGGAGGCTCGCTCAA